>SVND01000017.1 GCA_015067075.1 Oscillospiraceae bacterium | reverse complement strand
ATTTATGGGTAGTAAGTAACAGTTGCATGGCTGGCAGGCCAATAAAAAGCGCACTTGTGCGCAGCCAGTATTATTAGGGCTATGCCCGAAAATGAAATACCACCCGCTATGCGGGTGGATTTTTATTATTGTAAGCAAAGCATCATTTGCGCAGCACACGCAAACGGAATTAAGCTGTTTGTTTGCTGAAATATAGTTGATTTTAATCGAAAACATGATATAATTATTTTCAGAAAGGCGGTGGTATTGAGAGAGAAGATGTTTTCTAAACGATCCCCAAAAAAGCGAGTACGAAAAATACGGTTTAGTGATTGAAAAACATCTTTGCCTATGTTATAATAAAAGTGGATATACAGCTTGTGTAAAGGATATTGCACAATCATATTAAATTCGGAGAAGTATATGAACAATTACAAATATGTAAATACGAGAATGGGAACGCAGAATAGCTATCGCTTTTCAAACGGAAACGTTTTGCCTATTACCGCTATACCTTATGGTATGGCGAGTTTTACGATTCAGACAGAAAGAAGGGAAGCAGGGTGGTTTTATTCCCCTTACTCCAAAAGCTTTGAGGGTATAAGACTTACTCATCAGCCCTCGCCGTGGCTTGGTGACTACGGTGAATTAATAATATACGGACAAAACGGCAAGATCGAAACAGAGGATGCAAAGCGGTGGTCATATTATAATAACGAAAAATGTGTGTTAGAGCCCGCCTATATGAAGGCATATATCAACCGTGACCGATATACCTTTGAGCTATCTCCCACAAATAGCGGAGCGGTCATAGATTTTGCGTTTTTACAGGAAAGCGGAAACCGTATAAGCATTCTCGGCTACAAGAAAACCGAATTTGAGGTCTGTGACGGTATGGTCATAGGAGAGACCGAGGCGTTTGTAAGTACAGCTTCAAAAGAAATTATCAAGGAATACTTCGTTTTGTCTGTGGATGTTCCCTTTGAGCAAGAGCGCGCGGAGAATGCTATGTCCTTGAAGATAAAGGGCAAAACGGCAAGCGTACGCTTGGCGACCTCCTTTATATCCAAGGAGCAGGCAATGCTCAACTACAAGCGAGAGCTTGAAAATAAAAGCCTCAAGGACATATACGCGCTTGCCCGTGAAGAATGGGAAAAATACTTATCAAGAATAGAGATAGAGGACCCCGACGAGGAGAAGAAAAAGACCTTTTACTCTTGCCTTTATCGCGTTTTCTTGTGGCCGCGTAAATTCTACGAGATAAACGAAAAGGGAATGGCTGTTCATCGCAACACGCATACGGGCGAGATCGTTTCGGGTGTTTATTACGTGGATAACGGATTTTGGGATACGTACAGAACGGTATATCCTTTACTTTCGTTGCTCGATACCGATGCATATGCCGAAATGGCGGAGGGATTTTATAATTGCTACAGGGACTGCGGCTGGCTGCCTAAATGGCTCTGTCCCGAAAACAAAAACTGCATGCCGGGTATGCTTGTTGAAGCCACTCTCGCCGACGCTATCGTTAAGGATATAGTAAGCGGAGAGCTTGCGGAGGGGATACTTGAGGCAATGCTCAAGGACGGCGAGTGCGCTTCCGAGGCTATGGGATTTGGCAGAAAGGCGCTTGAGGAATACAGAAAATACGGATACGTGCCCTATACCGCCGAAAAAGAAAGCGTAAACGAGACGCTGGATAATTGCTACGGCGATTACTGCATAGCTCGGGCGGCAGAGAAGCTTGGAAGGGCAGAAACCGCCGAGAGATATTACAAGTACGCGAAGAATTACAGGAATCTTTTTGATAAAGAAACAGGCTTTATGAGAGCCAAGGATGAAAACGGAAATTTCCGTGATGAGGTTTTTGACTGCTTCGCTTGGGGCAGGGATTATACAGAGGGCTCGGCTTGGCAAGGCTCATTTGCAGTGTATCACGATATAGAAGGACTTAATAGGCTTTACGCTGGTAAGCTATCGAAAAAAATAGACGAGCTTATCAACACCCCTGAGTATTATTCAGTGTCGGGATATGGACAGGAGATTCACGAGATGAGCGAGATGGCAGATATGGAGGCTGGTCAATGCGCTATCTCAAATCAGCCCTCGTTCCACATTCCTTTTATATACAGTGAGCTTGGAGACGTAGAAAAGACGGCCGCACTTGTAAAGCGTCTGTCAGAGGAATTCAGCGCTACTCCCGAAGGATACCCAGGTGACGAAGATAACGGAAGTATGAGTGCATGGTATGTGCTTGCTTGCCTTGGATTTTATCAGATGTGTCCGTCGCGAGCTGATTTTACAATGAGCCTGCCCTTGCTTGAAAAAATAACTGTAAAGCTTTCAAATGGAAATTTACTTAAAATAAACAAAGAAAAAGCAGACCCGGACAAAACAAAAAATATCGTAAGCTATTTTGATATTATGAAGGGCGGAGATCTTAATGATATTGCAATGAAGTAATTGAGCAAAAAAGTCTGATTTTACAAGGTTATGGCAAGAAGTGGCAACTTTTTGACAACTTTCAATAAAAAAAGATGTACACATCATTTTGGAGAAATCCATTATGATGTGTACAATTTTTTTGACTAAAAATAACTAAGGACTATTAGTGTTTATCCTATCAAGAAGTTTTTCATTATAGGTATATATAATATCTTGCGTCAAAAATATCAATATTTTCGATGCTTTTTCCAGATATCAAGAATCATTTCATATCTGTGAGGGGGCATTCCCTTGAACGGAATATTACTCGTAGCGAAGATATATCCGCCACCTTCTCCGCCGTATTTGAGACAGTATTCGGCGCTTTCAATTACTTCCTCGTCGGTACCCGTCTGGAGTGCCGCACAGTGAACGTTTCCGCAAAGAGCTACCTTATCTCCATACATACGCTTGACCTCGCGGATATCTACTCCAGCCATAGGATCAATGGAGTGAAGCGCGTGAGGACAGGCTTCAACTAAAGAAGAGATGATAGGCATAATATTTCCGTCGGTGTGCTTTATAACAAACGAACCGTCTTCTCGACCTGCCTTGCAGATCATAGTCAAATAAGGAGTTATAAATTCGTCAAACATACAGGGAGAGAGGAATGGACCGGAGTTATAGCAATAGTCAGAGCAAAGAAGGAGCACATCTATACCTGCCTCGTGCTGTCGCTTGTTTTTTTCGATTGCGGCTTTTGCCATGTGCTCTGCTTCCGCATGTACTTCTTCCGGCTCATCTACAAGACGGTAAGAGAAGTCGTACATATTATTGCCGTCGGGAATAGCAAAGGTGCCGTCGCCGTGGCAAGCAAACAAACGAGTATCTTCGAAATGCTCGCGAAGCCTTTTACGGAATGCCTTGGTAATTGGAGAATTTGCGTCGTCCCAACACGGCGCGTAGACGGGAATTATGCAATAGTCGAGTCCAGGACGGTTGTCCTTTTCCTCGTCACCCGAACAGTATTCGGGACCCATTTGCTTTGCGGTCTTGTCTCCGTAAACACGTGCATATTTGTCTGCGAGCGAATACGCCGCTTTTTCAAGCTCTGCAGAGGAAAGCTTGCGCCATTCGTCATTTTCAAGCTGCGGTACGGAAAGTGGATATCCGAAAAATTCGTCGGAAAGTTGAAATTCCAATTCAAACGTCGGTATCTCGTCGGGCTGTCCAAGCGTGAGGGCAGTTATAGCTCTTTTTGCAGGTGTCCATATGGTGCTCATTTTTTTATACCTCATAAATCCAAAATGTTTTGTGATTGATATTATAGCATATTATAGTTGGATGTCAAGGGTTTTTATAAGATTATTTTTTACGGGAGAGCTTTGCAACTATTGTGGAGAGCTTTTTACCGCCGGGAAGTCCTGCCACGTCAGATGGAGTTATTCCGCCGATCAAAAGCAGCACTACGAAATAGATGCATACGCAGAAAATGAGCGATATGATTATGGATACATTAGTGCCGACCGCTTTTTCCAAAAGCCAATAAAGCAGATAGCCTGCACCGCCCATGGCGACAGCCGCCATAAGCGGCTTTATAATGCTGCGTAAAAGGTTTGGCTGTACACCTGAATATTTACGCAAAAACCATATGTTCATAGCTGCCATTACAACATAGCAAAGAGCTGTGCCGACAGGCGCGCCTGTTATGCCGATGGCGGGAATGCCGACTAATATATAATTTATAATAAGCTTTACAGCTCCGCCTGCCGCCATGGAAACAAGAGGAAGCTTCATTTTTCCGACTGCCTGCAAAAGCGCTGTCAAAATCGAGGAAATGCTTACCCAAAGGGAAGCAAAGCCCAATATGCGAAGAAGCGGTGTTGCCAGCGCCACGTCATTGGGAATGCTTGGGTAAAACAAAGTCAGTATTGGCTTTGCAAAGACCATAAGACCGATGGAGCAGGGAACGGCAAAGATCATAACCAGCTTTACCGCCTTGGAGCATATGCGGTTGAGGTTTTTCCTGTCGCGTCGGATGAAAGCCGCAGATGCGGCGGGGATAAAGCTGAGGTTTACTGAGGTAATAATGGACGGAGGGAGATTGAACAGCGTTTGGGCACAGGATTTATATGCACCGTAAATGGAGGTAGCTGTTTCCGAGGAAAGTCCAATATCGCCCAACCTGCGCATGATAAGGAAAAGATCTAAAAAGCTTGTAAGATTGACAACGACAGAGCCGATAGTAATAGGCACTATGATGCCGATGGCATATTTGAGTATCTGTCCCGTTGTGCGGCACGTATCGTCGATTTCGACACCCGTTGCGTGAACGGTTTTATAAGGCTCGAGTCGCTTTGCGAAAAAGATGAAAAGCGAAGCCATGAGTAGCGTTGCCGTAAGTGTGCTAAAGGTCGTGCCTAAGATAGCGCCTGCGGAAACGTATTCGGCGCCAAGTCCGTTTTGCATGAAAAGGTAGGCGAGTCCTATGCCTAAAGCGACCTTGACAACGGCTTCGATAACCTGCGTTACGGCTGTAGGCTCCATGCGGTTGTGGCCTTGAAAAAAGCCGCGAATCGCCGCCGTTATGGATAAGAAGAACATGGCAGGAGCTAAAGCCATAAGGCTGTATTTAGCGAGGGGGGTTTCTATTATCACTGCAAAGAAGCTTGAGCCGAAAAACATTAAAAGTGAGCCAACAAGTCCGACGATGGCGAAGGTAGTGAGCACGACACGGAATATTTTCCGCGTTTCGCGGAAACGTCCCAATGAATTGCTTTCCGACACCATTTTTGAAAGGGCGACGGGCAGACCTGCCGTTGAAAAGGCAAGAAAGACCTGCTGTACCTCAAAGGCTTGGTTAAAAAAGCCCATACAGTACGTACCGACCATATTAGTAAGCGGTACTTTATATAAAATACCGATTATTTTAACGAAAAAATTTGCAACTAAAAGCAAAAAAGCGCCTTTATAGAGTGTACCTTCTGATTTGTTTTCCATAATTATACGAGCTTTTCACCCATATCCTTACCGCCGAGAAGATGGAAATGGATATGCATAACAGTTTGTCCCGCATCTTCACCGCAGTTGTTTATGATACGATAGCTTGAAACGCCTGCAAGCTTTGCAATCTTCGGGATAGATGCAAAAATGTGTGCAATAACATCCTTGTTTTCGTCGTTTATATCGTTTGCGCTTTCAGCAATATGTAATTTCGGGATTATTACAACGTGAACGGGCGCTTGAGGATTGATATCGTGAAAAGCCATGATGGTATCGTCCTCGTAAAGCTTATTGGAGGGGATAGCTCCCTCAACTATTTTGCAAAAGACACAGAATTTATCCATGTTAAAATTCCTTTCTCAGTATAAGTGTTTTTTCAAAAGGGGCAAAAGCCCTGTTTTATCGGGTGAATGGGCGGGAAGCTGAATAATATCATGGCCGGGAAAATGATTTCCCTCGATCATCAGCGGTCCCTCCTCCGTTATGGCTATATCCCAAGCGATATAGCGAATCTGCGGCACGACACGCGCACCTTCGATGCACATATCCAAAGCTTCCTGCCAAAAGGGGATGGAAAAGCCTGTTATCTGAGCATTTGTCTGTGGGTGAACGCTGTAGGTTACGGCGTTTTTGTCTGCGGCAGGCATTGATATAACGCCGCTTTTCAAATCGACGGGTGCTGCCATGCCGCCGCTGTTAAGATTATCGACGAATTTACCGCCGTTCCCCATGCGGATAAGCGCGTAGATAGGGTAAACGCCGCTGTCGTTTGCTACGGTGGATATGCGCAGAGTGTTGACGGAATGTGGATAAAGAGAAGCCATGAGCGGATGCTGAACGACAATCTCCTCTAAAACACCGCAAGCGTTTTCCTCAAGCATTTTATAAAGGGAAGCGGCATCATTCCATTCATCGGCGTTTACAATGATTATGCCCTTGCCGCAGGATGCGTCGCGGGGCTTTGAGATGACCTTGCCGTAACGCTTGACGAAATCAAATACAGTATCGGCGTCGGAGCTGAGAAAGCTGAGCCAACTGCGCTTGAGATAGATGCTGAAAAGGTCGTTGAACTCGTCTTTGTTATCGAAAAGATGCCAATACTCTCTGTCGTTGAATTTACGGATAAATTCGTTATTTATACCGCGGGTGATATACGTTTTACGGTGCTTGCCGTCGATATTATAAAACTCAAAAACGCTGTAATCTACGTAGCCTGCACTGTATCTCAGCGCACACCACATCATATCGGCAAGGATAAAAAGCTTGGGTTTGCCCGTTTTTACGGAAATATCCTTGGCGTAGGTGAGCATTTTGTCGAGTTTTACTTTGCCTGCAAGCTTAAAAAACTGTCGTAGCTTCATTTTAAATATCCTTTTTATATTCCTTGTTTGCGGCAAAGCCCACGAAAACGAGGATCGCGGCAAACATCCAGAAATTTGCGTTCATAAAAGGTACTTCAAAAATGTTTTCAAAGAAATTGTGCACGAGGATACCGACCATACCGCTGAAAATTCCGCAGTAGATAGGGGCGTCCTGAGTATCCTTAATGCGCCAGATGGCTCTGCGACACCAAATGAGCGTGGAGTAGAGCAGAGCAATAAAAGCAGTAAGCCCTGTGATGCCCATCTCAACTAATATTTTAAGGTAATAATTATCAAGATAGGTATAGTTAAGGTATGTGCGTATCTGATTGTTCATGGCGACAGCTCCGCCGTATGCGCCAAGTCCCAAGCCGAAGGCAGGGTTGCGGTTGAGAAGCTGAAGTCCGTATGCCCAGCGAACACTGCGTCCGCCGCGGGCGCTTGCTTCAGCGTAATCGCTTGTGAAAAGATACGTTATACGGTCTGCAATGGACGGCACGAAAATGAGCGCGCCTGCCAAAAGAACAAGCATCAGCGGGAACAGGCGGCGGTCGCAAAGCAAGGCAAAAATAACTGCCGCGACAACAAGTCCCACCCATGCGCCCTTTGAAAAGGTGAAAAGGATAGACAACGCGCAAACACCTGCAACACCGAGGGCGGCAAGCTTATACAAAGGCTTTTTGGCGGCATAGAAAAATCCGCCTGAAAGTGTTATGCCCATAATGAGCATTGCGCCGAAAATGTTGGGGCTGTCGATGATAGTGTAAACGCGTGTGCGCACGTCTACCTCCGTCTGTGATACCCAAGAGGCTGGGATAGGTGCGGCGGTGATATACTGATACACACCGTGCAAGCCCAAAACACCCATAAGGATACAGTAACCGATGCAGATAGCCTTTGCTTCCTCCTTGCTGTCTAAAAGTGAAACGACGGCGAAGAAAAACAGCATATACTGCACGGTGGCACGAAGACCCTCAAAGGCAATAGAGGGATATTCGCCGTTTATTGCCATGAGTAAAACGCCGTAGGCGATGAAAAGTAATACGGGTACGCCGAGGGGAGTGCGCGTTATTTTTTCTTTTTTACCGCTGACAAAGCGCAAAATGCCAAGACCAAAGCTTAAAAGGAGCAAAAGCTCGTCCCAAACGGAGGCGAGAAAGCTGATTTTAAGCACGGAGCGTATTACCCAATCTATAGGCAAATAAAAAGCAACGGCGAAAAGGCAGATGCGGCGCAACGTTGCAAACCACAACCCCATGCAAACGAGAGAGCCGTTTGCCATGCCGCGGGCAACTGCTCCGCGATAGCCCTGATAGGCTTTGTACTGAAGGGTATTTTCATAAGTGGGGCGAAGCTTTGCGCCTATTTTTGTGAAAAGGGCTACGCATTTATCGGCTAAAGCGTAAAAAGAGGACTTTTCCGTGTGCGGATTTTTTGAAAGATATTTTTCACGAAGCTTACAAGCGATACTCGTTTCGGAATGTTTTTTGAAAAAGCGAGACAGCGTGGAGAAAATACTGCCCTGTGTCCACTTTTCAATAGTCCTCTTGTAAAGCTTTACAGCCGCCTTTGCCGCGCGGACGATAAAGCAATTACGTAATATTTCCATAATTTTTTTCCTTATCAGTTAAAGCGGATGGCTTCGATAACAGCAATAGTTTCAAAGGTTCTTGTTTTAAGAGTAAAGGTACGACCTGTCTTAACGTCCTGATTTGCAAATTGGAAGGTTGCGCTGTCGGCAGGTACTTTAGCTGTAACGGTGACGATTATATCTATTTTATAAGTATCATATTCCCAAACGACGATACCTTCATCGTTGAAAGCACCCTTATAAGTAGGTGTTTTTTCCATAGCAACTATTTTTGCAGAGCTGTCGAACTGATTGCCGTATACAAGACGGGCGTCTTCCTCAA
This sequence comes from Oscillospiraceae bacterium, assembly GCA_015067075.1. Taxonomy (GTDB): domain Bacteria; phylum Bacillota; class Clostridia; order Oscillospirales; family SIG530; genus SIG530. The sequence continues at coordinate 38,928 of SVND01000017.1, read as the reverse complement.
CGGCGGCGGCAAGCTCGTCATACATATAGGGGAGTGCATCGCGTATTCGCATTGTAACGGTAACTTCCTTTTGCGGCGCGACAACTGTTGTAATCTCGTTTCCGAAAAGCTTGATGCCGACGAAGGCGGCGGCGAGAACGACGATAAGCAGTACGGCAAGGTCGATTATGTTAATTATACCGAACAGCTTTCCTTTTTCGTTAATGATCTTCATGGCGGACTCCTTTATACTTTTTTAAATTTTTTCAAAAGGGATTTTATCATTGCAAGCTCATTATCCGCTTCACGCAGTACTATCAGCATAACGGCGTAGGCTGATGCGCCGACAATAACGGCGAGCAAAAGCTTAGCTACCGTACCGATGGGCAAAAGCGTTACAAGATATGCACCGATTCCGCAGACTGCGGCGGAAATTATGATGCGTATGAGACTTTTCAAAGGGAATTTCCAGCGTAAAACACGCTGACCGCGCACATAAGCGAGGATAAAATATAAAACGTAAGCCAAAAGTGTGTTTACCGCGGCGGCAATGAAGCCGAAAATGGGCAAAGTCACGATATTCGCAACGATATTGAATGCGGCGGCGATAAAGCTGCTTACAAGGATGGGTAACGTGTTTGATACTATCTCAAAGGGCTTATTACAGTATTCCGTGACGCCCAGAAAGATCATTCCGATGGAAACGAAGACCACGGAAATGACACCGTTCATATATTCGGGCTTGTCAAAAATAAGCTCACCTATGGGACGGCAAAGGGCACAAAGTCCTGCCGCCGCAGGTACGGCGACAAGTAAAAACAAGCGCACGCCGCCGCTGAGCATTTTCATAGCTTCCTCTTGTCCGCTGTCCTTGAGCGCCTTTATCATCGGCTGATAAACGGCGCGCATGATGCCTGTCATGAGCATGGTGAAAACGGAGGAAGCAATGGAATAATTTGCACCGTATACGGCAAGGCTTTCGCTTCCGCAAAGAAGCTCCACGAGAAATCTGTCGGAGATGTTAAGCAGTCCGATGGAAAAGCTTATTCCGATAAGGGGAAAGCCGTATTTTGCAAAGCGCAACGCGTTTTCCTTTGTAAAGCTTTTTACTGAAAGATTGGTGAAAAAGCCGAGAATAACGGAGGCTGTCAAAAACGCGGCTATATCTATGGCGGAATAAGCGCAGATGACTGCCAGCGGGCTTGATGCACCTTCAGCAGGCACGTTCAGCGTAAGCAAAAATACTAAAAACAGCTTGCCGCAGGTTGAAAACAGGGACAAAATGATATATGCGGCACTTTTGCGAAGCTGAATGAGTACGGAGGACAGCATCTGAAAGGATGAATAAGCGAAAAACATCAGCGATGATAAAAGCAGTATAACTTTTCCGCTTATTGCGGCGGCAACGGCACCGATGAGCAGTATCGGTAGGGTGGAGCAGACCCATGTGACGAACATAGTGGTATAAAAGGTCTTTTTACCATCGGACGTTGAGGTCTGCTCTACGGCAAAGCGCACGGCAGAATTTTGTATCCATGCGCAAAAAATTACGAAAGCGAAGTTGACAGCCGTGTTGATGGCGAGAAAGTCGCCGTATGCACCTGTCGTCAGCTTTGAAGTGAGAAAGGAGATGGAGTAAATGCCGACAAGACCTTCAATTATCTTTGCGGGCAGATACAAAAGCATATCCTTTGTCATGCGGTTTTGTGTAGCCTGACTCATAGCTCGAAAGCCCTTATCGCATAGCGGAATTTTCCCGACTTCGGCGCAGGTATATCGGAAACGTATTCATGTGTGACCTCAATACCGGGCAGCGCGTCGCGTATCCGCGCGGCGAACTCCTCATTTTTTTCTTGTGCAACACCGTCGCGCGGCACGATAAGCAGGTGCGCTGCGGTGCGCGAGGTTTGCGTTATCTGAAATTTCACGACCACGTCCATCATTTTTGATATGTGGTTGAAAATGTGTCCGTGGATAAGATGGCCGTCGGCGCCGACGAACATATCGTCAACTCTTCCGTCAAGCTTCATCAAAATAGGCAGACCGCTTGAGCATTTACAGTTTTCCGTCGGAAAGCTTATTGCTCCCACGTCGCCTACACGGTAACGCAAGCGCGGTGCTGAAAAATTGTTAAGGTCTGTTATGAGCATATCACCCTGCTCACCGTTTTTACAAGGCGCTCCTGTAACGGGGTCAACTATCTCGATGACAGCGTTTTCCGCCGTAACGTGCATATGACCTTCGGGGCATTCGTAAGCCAAAATGCCTGCATCGCGGGCACCGTATTCGTTGACGGTGGGACAGCCAAACACCTCGGAGATAAGCTTGCGCTGAAAATCGTAGAGCGTTTCAGCAGTTGAAACTGCACATTTCGGCTTGAAGGTGAACTTAAGTCCGTTTTCCTTCATCAAACGTGCAAATTCATAATAAACGGAAGCATAGCCGTAAAAATATTCGGGCTTATATTTGTTTATCTTTTTAACGTATTCGCTCATTTTTTCAGGGGCGATATCGTAAGCGGGAAAAGCAATACGGTTTTTCAGATATTTTTCCTTGAGAAAATATTTTTTCTGCTTTTGTTTTTCCATTTCAATGGGACTGCCCCAAAGCATACAGCTTCGGCTGCCCGGTGTGATGCCCCATTTGGCAAGACCGCGCCAGCGAGCCGCCTCGTAATATTCAACGGTGCGTCTGTCGATATAAAACACCAGGGGCTCAGCTGTTGAGCCGCCTGTGGTGTTTCGTATGCATTGCTCGGCTGTGACGCCGTCGGCAAAGTAGCTGTCTCGGTTTTTCGCGTACTCGGGCTTTAAAAGCACGGGGAGCTTTTGCAAAACTGCATAGGGGTCATCGTCCACCTCGCTGTCGAGCTCGCTATACGGAGCGTATGCAGGTACGCTTTCAAAGCAATGGTGCAAAAGCTTTGCAAGCTTTTCGCGCTGTATGCGCATGAGAAGTGACGGAGGTAATGCGCCTATTTGTGAAAGCTCATCAAGGTGCAATCGAATTTTGTTTCCGCGACGCACTTCCATCATGGGATAAACAAAATGTTCAATAAACGGTTTTATAAGATCCATTTTATATGTACATCTCTTTTTATGATTTATTTGAAATATTCAACGCCTGCGGCAAAGATATTCTGAAGCTTGTCGCCGTGAATATTCATGAATGTGCCGTCGGTGAAGCGCTCGCTGTGAGCCATTTTACCGAATACACGACCATCGGGAGAAAGAATACCCTCGATAGCGCAGCAGGAGCCGTTGGGATTGAAGGGCATTTCCATTGTGGGCTTACCCGAAGCATCAACGTACTGAGTTGCAATCTGTCCGTTTGCGGCAAGGCGGGCGATCCATTCGTCGCTTGCGATAAATCTGCCCTCTCCGTGGGAAATGGCAACGGTATGAAGGTCGCCTACGTTTACCTTGGAAAGCCAAGGAGATTTTACAGAGGCAATACGCGTCGTGACAGCCATGGACTGATGGCGTCCGATCTCGTTATAGGTGAGAGTGGGTGAGTCGTCTGTCATATCGCAGATCTGACCGTGGGGCAAAAGCCCGAGCTTGATAAGAGCCTGGAAGCCGTTGCATATGCCGAGTACAAGACCGTCACGCTGTGAAAGCAAGCGGTTTACCTGCTCGCTGATGCGAGGATTGCGGAAGAAGGTGGCGATAAATTTACCAGAACCGTCGGGCTCGTCACCGCCTGAAAATCCGCCGGGGAACATGAGGATATTGCTGCTTTCAATAAGCTTTGCAATGCGCTCTACAGAATCCTCGACAGCGGAGGAGCTGAGGTTGCAGATAACGGCTATTTCAGGATCTGCACCGGCTTCCGCAAAGCGAGCTGCCGTATCATATTCGCAGTTTGTACCGGGAAATACGGGAATGAGAACACGGGGCTTTGCTGCTTTGATAGCAGGTACACCTGTAAAGCGTGTTTCGCAGGAGTATGCTTCAACAGCAGGCTTAGGTGTGCTCGTTTTAGTGGGGAACACGGATTCAAGCGTTTCTTGCCATGTGGAAGAAAGTGCGGCAATGGAAATTTTGCTTGTATCCGGCATGACGATAGCAGGCTCTGCGCTCGTCGTACCGATAAGCTCGCCGTCACATTCGCCCTCGCACTCCAAAACGAGTGCGCCGTAGCATTTATCAAACAGCTTGTCTGACAAGCCCTTTTCAAATATAAAGCCGATATCGTTTCCGAGAGCCATCTTTGTGACAGCTTCAGCAATACCGCCCATGCCGAGAGCCCATGCAGACTTGACCTTGCCTGCGTTCATAAGGGATTTGGCATATTTGAGGTTCTTAATAAGAGAATCGAAGTCTATAACTGCGTTTTCATCATATTCGGGACGAAGGATATATACCTTATTGCCTGCAGACTTAAATTCGGGAGTGACAACGTCGGAGGTCGTCATAACGGCCGTTGCGAAGCTGACAAGCGTGGGCGGAACGTCGATGTCCTCGAATGTGCCGGACATACTGTCCTTACCGCCGATAGCGGCTATTTCAAGCTTGCGCTGAGCATGGAAAGCGCCTAAAAGTGCCGCAAGGGGCTTGCCGAAGCGGACGGGATCGTTCTTTGTGCGCTCAAAATATTCCTGGAAGGTGAGCCAGCCTGTGCTGTAATCAGCACCTGCCGCCGTAAGCTTCGTTACGGAATCGGCAACGGCAAGCATGGCGCCGTGGTAGGGGCTCTTTTCGGAAACGTAGGGGTCAAAGCCGTATGCCATAACGGAAACTGTCTTTGTCTTACCTCCGACGACGGGAAATTTTGCCGCCATATACTGAGTCGGTGTGAGCTGATTTTTTCCGCCGAAGGGCAAAACTACGCTGGAAGCGCCGATGGTGCTGTCAAAACGCTCTACAAGTCCCTTTTCAGAGCAGATGTTCAGCTTGCCTACCAAGCTGTTAAGCTTGTCCGCATCGCTTTCGCCGCTGACAGCCATGCCGTCGTAAATACCGCATACGCAGGGCTTTTTGATGAGAAAATCGGTGGAGCGGGAGGCGCCGTTGGAGTCGATAAATTCACGGGAAATATCAACGATAGTGTTGCCGTTCCAAGTCATCTTAAGGCGAGGCTCTTCCGTTACGCGAGCAACTACTGTAGCTTCAAGGTTTTCAGCCGCGGCAAGCTTGCAGAAAGCGTCCGCATCTTCAGCGGCAACAACTACAGCCATACGCTCCTGAGATTCGGAAATGGCAAGCTCCGTGCCGTCGAGACCGTCGTACTTTTTCGGTACTGCATCAAGGTCGATCTCAAGACCGTCGGCAAGCTCACCGATAGCGACGGATACACCGCCTGCACCGAAGTCGTTACAGCGCTTTATCATGGAAGCCGCTTTCGGATCGCGGAAAAGGCGTTGAAGCTTACGCTCCTCAGGGGGATTACCCTTTTGTACCTCTGCTCCGCAGGTGGTGAGAGATTCAAGAGTGTGCGACTTGGAGGAGCCTGTTGCGCCGCCGCAACCGTCACGGCCCGTTCTGCCGCCGAGAAGGATGATTATATCGCCTGCGCAGGGACGCTCGCGCTTTACGGAAGAAGCGGGAGCTGCACCGCAAACTGCGCCTATTTCAAGGCGCTTTGCAACGTAATTGCTGTGATATATTTCATGGACATAGCCTGTGGCAAGACCGATCTGGTTACCGTAGGAGCTGTAGCCTGCGGCTGCAGTCGTAACGAGCTTGCGCTGAGAAAGCTTGCCCTTGAGTGTCTGTGAATTGGGAACCGTGGGATCTGCCGCACCTGTGATACGCATTGCCTGATATACATAGGAACGACCGGAAAGGGGATCGCGGATAGCACCGCCAAGGCAAGTTGCCGCGCCGCCGAATGGCTCGATCTCTGTGGGATGGTTATGGGTTTCGTTTTTGAACATATAAAGCCAATCTTCCTCGACACCGTCCACGTCGACCTTGACGCGAACGGAGCAGGCGTTTATCTCCTCCGAGCGATCAAGGCTTTCAAGCTTGCCCGTCTTGGAAAGATATTTTCCGCCCATGGTGGCGATGTCCATGAGGGTTACGGGTTTTTTACGCTCGCCGTAAACTTCCTTGCGGCAGTTATAATAATCGTTGAGCGTTTCAAGAATATAGGATGCATCGATGGTGATCTCGCCTGCCTCCGTAAGGAAAGTTGTATGGCGGCAATGGTCGGACCAATATGTATCGAGCATACGGATCTCGGTCAATGTGGGATCACGCTTTTCAACATCGCGGAAATATGCGCGGCAGCATTTTATATCGTTTTTATCCATTGCGAGACCCAGTGAGCTTACAAGGGATGCAAGCTCGTCGTCGGACATGGAGATAAAGCCGTCCATTACAGCGATCTCTGAGGGAATATCGTAGCTTTGTGCGAGAGTTTCAAACTCGTCAAGGGATACCTCGCAGGCTTCAACGGGGTTGATTATATAAGCTTTGATAGCGTTTATTTCACTTTCGGAAACGCTGCCGTATACAGCGTAAACACGGGCGCTTCGAACGGTAGGACGAAGCTTACCTGTGAGAAGCTGGATGCACTGTGCGCAGGAGTCTGCGCGCTGGTCGAACTGACCGGGCAGGTAAGAAACGGCAAATACCGCAGAGTCTGTCTGCGGTAATGTATCGTATATAACGTCTACGGGCGGCTCGGAAAAAATGAGCGTTTTTGCTTTTGCAAAGGTTTCGTCGTCGATGCCTTCAACGTCGTAGCGGTTGAATACGCGAATATCGTTTACAGCGGAAACACCGAGGTTTGCGCGAATATCCTGCAAAAGACCGCGTGCTTCAACGTCAAAGCCTTTTTTCTTTTCTACATAAATGCGTTTTACCATTTTAATCTATCCTTTCTCTTACTTCCTTGCGCTTATTTACCCGAAACGGTTATACCTTTTACGGCGAGCCACGGTAAGCATGAGCTACCGTCGCAAACTGTTTCAGCAGATATTGCCGTAACATTGCGGAACATTTCGGCAAGATTGCCGCTTATCATCGTCTCGCTCAGAGAACTACCTACGGCGCCGTTTTCAATAATAAAGCTGTTTTTCGCAACGCCTGAAAAATCGCCGTTCGTACCGGGATTTCCGCCTGAAAATCTGCCGACCATAATGCCCTTGTCAATGGATGCGATAATATCGCTTAAAGACTTGTCGCCGTTTTTAACGATAAGCGAAAAGCTTGAATTTTTCGCGCGCTCAAAGCCTGTCTTTTTCGCACCGTAGCGGGAGAGCATAAAGCTGTTCAAAACGCCGTCTTTGATAAAGTCGTAGTTTTCGCTTTTATAACCGTCGCCTGTATAACGCTGTCCCGAAACTATTCTGCTGTCGAGGGGAGCGATGGAAACGGTGAGCTTTTCATCGGCTACCTGCTTGCCGAGCATATTCCTCCACGGGCTTGTGCCGTCGATAAGTGTGCCGTCGCAGGCGAAGTTACTTGCCAGCATATCTATAAAATCACGCAGGCTGTCGGGGGGCAAAAGCATTGTACCGGTGAATTTGCCTTCAAGGGGCTGAGTGTGTATCTGCTTTGTTACGGCATCGAGGTTTTCACGCATCGTGCCAAGCTCGATAAACGGTGTATCAAGAGAATTGGTCGTGATTCCGCAACCTAAAAAAGAGGATGAAAGCTCGCCTTCATGAGCGGAGAACATGGCATCAAAGCCATATCCGCCGTCCTCAGACTCGAAATCGACACCGTTTGTGTTAAGCAGTACGTTTTTGCCTGCGCTGTGAGTTACTATAACCTGCTCCAGAATGATGGAGGGGTATTCATTTTCAACTGTTTTTACAAATTCCTCAACGCGGTCGAAAAGCTTGTCGCGGTCGGGCTCAAGCTCGCCGTCAACGAATTTTTCCGCCGGCTGATATTCAGCTATACCGTAGGCCTCGTCGGGGACACCTGATTCGGCAGAGCGCAGAGCATCCTCAACAGCCGCCTTGACAGCTATGTCGGAAATATCGTTTGTTGCCGCCGTGCCTTTTTTGCCATCCTTATATGCCGTTATGCCTATGGAGGAGGAAAATAAGGTGCGCATAAGACTGAATTGTCCGCCGTCAACATTGAATTCCAACGCTTTGCCCGATGAAACGGAGCATTGACCGACGGCGTCTGCCTGCTTGAGAAGCTCTATGGCAAGCTGTGCTTGCTTTCTTATATCAATCATACTGTTTCTGTCCTAACTCAAAAATTTATCTTCCGCCCATCATGACCTTGCACTTGATGGCAGGACCGCCCATACCGACGGGCATAGGCTGCTTTTTACCGCAGGTGCCGTTGCAAGCCCAGACCATATCGTCGGAAAGCATATCGACGGTCTTGAGCATATCAAAAGCAACGCCTGAAATGGTCGTGTCCAAAATCGCTTTGCCAAGCTTGCCTTTTTTGATCTCATAGCCCATGCATACGCCGAACATGAATTCGCCCGTCGTATCAGCCTGACCGTTATTGGTGGCTGTGAGATAATAGCCGTCATCAACGGCGCTTATCATATCGGCAAGCTTGCTTGTGCCGGGAAGGATGGCTGTGTTGCGCATACGGATAAGAGGCTCGTCGGAGTAGCCGTAGCCGCGGGCGTTGCCTTGAGGCTTCATGCCGAAATGTTCGGCAGTTTCACGGCTGTTCATATAGCCTGTCAAAATACCGTCTTTAATAAGAACGGCATCCTCAGCCTTTGTACCCTCGTCGTCAACGTAAACGGGAAGGGGTACGGGCTTGCCGAGAGCTGTGTGCGCGTAATCTATCATAGTTACAAGCTCGCTTGCAACCTGCTTGCCGAGAGAATGTGCGGCGACGGAGCCGCCTAAAACAAGGTCAGCTTCAACTGTGTGACCTACAGCCTCGTGGGCAAGAATACCTGCAAGGTCGGGGCCCATTACAACGTCACGCAGACCTGCGTCGGCGTAAATACCCTCGCGCTTTTGCATTATCTGCTCATAAAGCGCGTCCACCTTGCCGAAAAGGAGAGCGGGGTCGCTGAAATTGCAGGTGAAATCGCCGTATCCGCCAATGGGCTCGAAAAGGTCAACGGGAGTTCCGTCAGGTGTGTTGGCTGTCATTGAAATGTAAACAAAGCTTCGCGGAAGCAGTCCGTGGGAGTCACAGCCGTCGGAAACGCGAAGGAGCTTTTCTATCGCTTCATCGCGAACACTTATGGAACGGCTTACAAGAGCGGGACATTTTTTGGCGATATAATCGTCAAGCTCACGAGCAAATTCAATGTATGCACGCTGTTCGGCGTCGTTTATCTCTTTTGCGGAAACAACAGAGCCCTCCAGCGCGGCAGGAAAAGCCTTTTCGCCCTTGCTGGCACGTTTATCCATGAAAACGGCGTTGTCGTGAGCTGCGGCAAGCACCTGCGCAACTGCATCGGGTGAGTATTCGCCGCTGGCGGAAAAGCCGTAAACACCGTTTTTGTATACGCGAGCGCATACACCCTCGGAGCGCGAGCGGGAATTGCGCACCAGATTGCCGCAAAGAAGACCGACGGAACGGTTTGTATTTACTTGCGCGCGTATTTCTGTATGCAGTGAAGAGCCTTTGATCTTACTGCCAATATGATCGTTAAGCAAAAAAGTCACCTCAAAAATGTTTATTGGAAAAAGCTATCAGCCGAGACCGGGAATATTCAGACCGCCTGTAAGAGCGCCCATGGTTTCGTTTGCATCTTCCTCGACCTGTGCAACGACGTCGTTGACAGCGGCGATAATAAGGTCCTCGAGCATTTCAATATCTTCGGGATCAACTACTTCGGGCTTGAGCTTAACGGAGGTGAGCTCCTTTTTGCCTGTCATAGTAACTGTGATAGCGCCGCCGCCTGCAGTGGCTTCATATGTTTTTGCTTCAAGCATTTCCTGATTTTTTTGCATTTCCTCCTGAAGACGCTGAAGCTGCTTTGCGGGGCTTTCGCCGTATCCTTTAGGTAATCTTGCTTTCATTTTATTATCCACACTTTCATTATAATTTTTTTATTATAACATTATACCTTTTACAGCTCCGTTTGTCAAGTAAACGAGTGCATATTTTATAATATTATGGTGAAGAAAATGAAAAAATCTCTTGTAAAATGATTCGGATGGGTGTATAATAATAAAAAAATGTTTGCAAACGGAAAGGATGGACACGAATGGGTTTTTTACAGAAGATCAAAAAGGCGTTTATCGGTATATCTGTTATTTGCGTGGTGCTGGGAGCTTTTCTTGTAGCTGTACCTGAAACGGTAAACAGCGTTATATGCTACGGATTTGGCGGACTTGCCATAGTTTATGCACTCATAAGAATTTTGGCGTATTTTATCAATAAAGCGGAAAGAGAAGAAAACCGCGATGCATTTTCAGGCGCGTTAACGGCTCTTCTTATGGGACTTTTCATTATCATAAAGCCGGGGCTTGTAGCACAGATAATCCCATTTGTTTGCGGCATCGTTATTATCGTAAACGGTGTTTCAAATCTCCAGCACGCTATCGACCTTAAAAAATACAGCTTTAAGCTTTGGTGGACTGTACTTGTTTGTGCGCTTATAAGCATCGTATGCGGAAGCCTTATTGTGTTTGATCCGTTCGCTGCGGCAAACGTGCTCACCATAATAATCGGTGTATCTCTTATTTTTGTCGGATTGTCGAATATATGGAGATATATCTGCGTTTTACGCAAGATAAAAAAGGCGAAAAGCGCTGATAATCTCGTGCTTTTGGACGAAGATAAATAATCAGAAAAAAAGAAGCATGGAAAGAGAAAAGCAAAAGGCGGCTATAGCCAATACGAACACGCCTTTTAAAAGAATATCGCGCTTCAGCCTGCGCTTTTTACGCGGTCCAAAGCTGTGAGCATAATGCTTCCCTGTGTGCGTTTTCGGTATACCGATAAGCACATCCCCGTCAATATTCGTTTGTGCAAACCTCGCAGATTTTTGCGAGGTTTTATTTTTTTCCATAATATCAGATGCGGTGCTTTGACACACGAAGCCTGATGCGCTGCAAGCGTCGATTATACGCTGTGCGGCAGAGCTTATATCGCTGTCCGATTGCTTTTTCAGCTCAGCGTCACGGCGGACGATGAAAATTACCTGTTCAAACAGTGTATCGTTGCAATCACTGTAGACCATTATCTGCTTGGCAATACCCTTTAACATGAAAATATCTCTCCTAAACGGTTGTTTTCAAGGTGATTTTTGCCTGTACGGCTGTTGTTTATACATCATTTTTTTCCAATTTCATGACGAGAACTGACATATCGTCACTGTTTTTCATATCAGGCGTACCCGCAGAGCCGAGAAGTAATATCTCGCGGGCAAGCTCCGATATATCGCCTCTGCCGAAGCCGCTGAGAAGCGCTTCAATAAGACGGGGACCGTCAAAGCCTGACAAAACGCCGTCGGAAACCAGGATACAAATATCAGAGTCGGAAAGAGTGAATTTATATTCGTCGAAGCTTGGAGAAATTAAAATCCCGACGGGCGGCGCGCTACAGCTGAGGGTGTAGACCTTGCCGCCGCTTTTGATGAAGGACGGAGCAGCACCGCTTTTCAAAAGCTCACCGTCCCCTGTGTAAAGGTCGATAGCGGCGATATCGAGAGTGGCAAAGCTCTCGTCGTCGGGACGAAGCTGCATCACGTTATTCAGTATTTCGGCGGCTGTGTCCTTCATAATGCCGCATTTGATAAGGCGCTCCGCTGCTGTTGAGGCAAAAATACTGTCGATAGCGGCGGCTTTTCCACAGCCCATGCCGTCGCTTAAAATGCCGATAAAACGATTTGTTTCTGTCAGTATATGAACGGTATCTCCGCATACGTCTTCGCCGCTTTTTGCTTGCTCGGCACGGGCAAAACTCACCTTGTAAACGGGCTTTTCGCGAAGCGTGACATGGGTGGTATCGTTTTGCTCAAAAGTTTGTGCTATGAGCTGTTTACCGCAAAGAGCGGAGGTGGCGGCGGCAAGCTTATCGCTGTCTTGCCGTGTGAGCAGATCTGAAAGCTCAAGCTCCGCGATAAGCCGTTCATTTTTGTCGTAGGATGCGCTTGTCCAAAGGCAATCGAAGCCGCATTCACGTGCGCAGGCGTGTAATTTCTCGGATAGGTTGCCGTCAATATCGGTCTCTGCCAAAACGGACTGTGCCGCTTCAAGCATTGCTTTTGACATGGCGGAAAACTGGCCGTAAATAAGTTTTCGGCTGTTGATCTCATCTGTTTTTTTTGCAAGGAACTGCGGTGATGTGTCGGGTTCAATATTTTTGCGCGATATGCGGCGAGAAAACTCGTCCATCATAGCCGCAAGCTCATCGAGCATACCGAACACGCCTTTGAATTTGTAATCGTAGTGCTGTTTTACATCAATACGCTTCGGCTGTTTTTGTTCTGCTGTCAAAAGAGAGCACAAGCTTGTAAGCAGATTTTTTGGAATAAAGCAAAAAACGGCGCAGGCGATGACGGTGTTGAGAGTGATATTTGAAAGAGAGGAAGGTGCGATGTACATTGTTACAAGCGTGGTGCAGGAAAGAAAAAGGCTACAGCTCCAAAGCCGTCCCAAGTGCGCAAATGCGCCTGCGATAAGACCGCCTGCGGCATAGGCTGCCACAAGATGAAAATTATCAGCTGAAAGACCGCCTGAAACGATGCTGACGGAAAATCCAAAAATAAAGCCTACGGTACAGCCAGTTTGCGCCCCTGCGCCACGGCAGGCACAAAGGATGAAAAGCACGGCAGAAACGGATGAAAGAGAAATTCCCCAAAAATGCATGGCTTGTCCCGCGAGAAGAAAGGTGCAAAAGGTGACACAAAGAGAAATAAGCTCACGGGAGCTTTTTGCGCGCAAAAGAGAGTTGTTTTTCGCCAGGGCAAATGTGACGGCATAGAAATAAGCGGCGGCACCTGCAAAAATGCTTTCCACTATCCAAAACACGATGTCATAGGGTAAAAATCCGTTTTTTATCACCCATACAGAGCTGATAAGGAGCATAGCAAAGAATGCGGAAAGACCGCAGTCAAGCTCGCGAAAGCGATTGCTTTTGAGTGTTGAAAAAAGCATACGCAGTCCGAAAGCGAGCATGGCGGAGAGCATATATTTGAGGAAAAATTCTGAGCCGAAAACGGCTGCACCTACGATCGTGCCGAAAAGTGCGGCGGCACTTGATGCGAGGGATGTGCCGAAGGATGCGGATACGGCGGCGCCAAGCGGCAGATAATAGGTGAAAAAACGTGCTCCTGCAAGAAAAAATCCCGAAAGAAAACAGAAAAGTATTTGTGCCGCATGACGTAAAAATGCCTTGTGATGCAGGTTTGTGACTTCGCCGGTTGTTTTTTTGAAGGAGTTTCGTAGCTTTATGTACAGCTCACTCATGATATTTATTTCCTCCGATCAATTTCAGAAAAATATATGTCTGCATTTATTCTATTACAATATCTTTGCGAAATTTGTCATATCACGTCGGTAAAAATGAAGTTTTTTTCGACAAAAAGCGCCGCAAACGGAGCTATACTACAGGATGAAATAGTGTGTAGAACTATACTACAGCGAGAAGCTGGGAATGAAAATTTGATTTAAATAGGCGGAAAAATCGACGGAACTGTGAATTTTGACACGGAAAAAAGCACAGAACCTATTTAATGTAAAGTTTGATAAATATATAATTTTATTATTGAAAAAGCGGATAAAAAGTGTTATAATAATATAATATAAATATAGCGTAGCTGTGAAAGGATGAAAAAAATGAAACGATATCTTATTCCCGACAAAGGTACTTTTTATAAAGCTAATCTTCACTGTCATTCAACTTGCTCTGACGGAAAGCTTTCTCCCGAACAGATAAAACAGGAGTATATGGCAAAGGGTTATTCCATTGTCGCATACACAGATCACAACTGCTTTAAGGATCACAGCGAGCTTGCCGATGAAAGCTTTTTGCCTATTTGCGGATGTGAGGTCGATATAACGGAAAATAAAAGCCCGAACTTTAAATACCTTAAAACGTATCATATCAATCTTTATGCGCCTGATTACAGCGCAAGCTTTTCAAGATGTGATTTTAGTTTCAACTATTCCGTTGACTGTGTAAATGAGTTTATTCGCTATGCCAAAGAAAAGGGTTATATGGTATCCTACAACCATCCCCGTTGGTCTCTGCAAAATTACAGTGATTACAGCGGTCTTGAAGGCGTTGATTTTATCGAAATATACAATCACGGCTGTTATGTAGCGGGCTATGAGGATTACGTTCCTTATGTAATGGACGATTTTCTTCGCATGGGTAAGCGAGTTTGGTGTACGGCGACGGACGATAACCACAACCACAATCAGTTTTACGATTCCTTCGGCGGTTACGTTATGATAAAGGCTGAAAAGCTTGAATACGGCACTGTCATGCAGGCGCTGAAAAACGGTGAATTTTACGCTTCCACTGGCGCTCAGATAGATGAGCTTTATATTGAGGACGGCGTTATGACTGTAAAATGCGCACCGGCAAAGAGCATTGTATTTACCACGGAAATGAGAAAGACCAAGCGCATCGTTGCAAAGGAAGGTCAGCCTCTTACACAGGGTACGTTTAAAATTGATCCCGACGACGGATACGTTCACGTTGAAATAACAGATATTAACGGATACAAGGCGAATACTCAGCCTTATTTTGTGAAGTAATGGATATAATAAATCTCGGTATCATGGCTCACGTTGATGCGGGAAAGACCACGCTGACGGAGCAGATACTTTGTGCGTGCGGCGCTGTACGCAGTGCGGGAAGTGTTGACAAGGGTACGGCTAAAACGGACAGCATGGCTGTTGAAAAAAGCCGTGGAATCTCCGTGCGTTCGGCGGCAGCTACCGTTGAGTATGGCGGAAAAAGGATAAATATAATAGATACGCCGGGTCATATAGATTTTGCAGGAGAGGCGGAGCGTGCGTTGGCAGTATTGGACGGCGCGATACTAATCGTTTCCGCAGTTGAGGGCGTTGACGCCTATACGGAACAGCTTTGGGAAGTGCTTAAGCGGATGAGCATACCGCGTGCCGTTTTTGTGAACAAGATCGACAGAGCGGGAAGCGATGCGGATGACGTGATGGTTCAGCTTCGCAAGCGGTTTGGCGACGGATTTGTTTTGCTTTCAGATATTGAGGGCGAAGGCTCAAGGGAATGCGCGAGCTATAAAAAGCAGGATGAGGATATTTTGGCACAGCTTGCGGACGTTGACGACAGAGCGCTTGAGATGTACCTTTCCGAGCGGATAAACGGCGAGGAAATAGGGGTAATACTGCGTGAATGTACGGCGCAATGCAAGACTTTTCCTATCGTTTGCGGAGCATCAATTCAAAACGTCGGAACAGAGCAGGTCTTGCAGGCTGTGACACAGCTTTTGCCGGATGCGTCGGCAAAGAAAACAGAAAACCTGTCGGCTGTCGTTTTCAAGGTGGAAAGCGGCACGGATATGGGAAAAACAGCTTATGTGCGACTTTTCGGCGGCGAGCTTTCAGCGAGGGCGGAGCTTTCGGCGCTGGGTGTTACACGGCGCGGAGAAAAGCTTGACGTTGCGGAAAAAATTGCTCAGATACGCTCGTTTAAGGGCGTTACGCTTTACGACAGCGGAAAAGCGTTTGCAGGAGAGATAGCAGCCATATGCGGTGCGAGCAGTATGCGCGCAGGCGACGTTATCGGCGAAGCTGTCAGCAGTATGTACAGCGAGAAGGCTTATGCGCTTGCAAACCCCTATCTTACCGTTACGGTAACACCGACGGATGGGTCGAAGCTTACTGAACTTATCACGGCGCTGAAGGAGCTTACGGAGGAAGAGCCTTTGCTCAACTACAGGTTTGACAGGCTTTCTCGGGAGGCGCAAATAGATATAACGGGAAGCGTACAGCTTGAGATAATTGATACGCTTATCAGAGAAAGATATGGTATCGCGCCGAGCTTTACACCGCCGACTATTATATATAAAGAAACGCCCTGCCAAAACGGAATTGGATTTGATGCTTATACTATGCCAAAGCCGTGCTGGGCTTGCGTTCAGCTTTTTATCGAGCCGCTTAAGCGCGGAGCGGGCTTTGTTTATGACGGCGGAAAAGTGCCGCACAATAAGCTTTTTTATAAATACCAGGAGCATATAAAGCAAAGCCTTGTCACTTGCCTTGAGCAGGGACTTTACGGCTGGGAGGTCACGGACCTTAAGGTTACGCTGACGGACGGTGAGCATCACACTATCCACACTCACCCTCTTGACTTTTTTGTGGCAACGCCCATGGCTTTTATGAACGGACTTCAAAATTGCGAAACAAAGCTTTTGGAACCGCTTTTGAAGCTTCGCATAACTGCTCCGAGCGAATTTGTAAGCCGAGTTATCGGAGATATAACTATGATGCGCGGAAGCTTTGAGTCGCCCGTGATGCATGGAACGGATTTTACTATTGAAGCCATAGTTCCCGCAGCGACATCTATGGATTATCCTGTAAGACTGCGTGCGCAAACGAGCGGTAAAGCGAAATTTGCCTCGTCGTTTTACGGATATAATGACAGCCCGCCCGACGTGAGGGCTGTGGCAAAAAGGCGCGGCCCCGATCCGCGTGAAAGGTCGAAATGGATCCTGTATGCCCGTGATGCCATACAGGAAAAGCAGATTTAAGGAGAAGCGTTATGAAGCGTTGTACCGTAAAAAGTATCATCATCGCTGCTTTAATAGCGGCGCTGATGCTTTTGTGCGCCTGCGATGAAGCTGATATAAATGATGTTGGAGCAAAGGCTGATATGCTTTTTGTCACACAAAGCGGCGAGGGTATAGGAGAGTATATTTTTGACAAGCCCGTTTCTGCCGATAAGCAATGGCGCTTATGGTGCGGTGTACCGCTTGACATTTCTCAGCTTTCACAAAAGGATATTTACGTTAAGGATTTGGACGGAAACAGCGTTTCCGTTTCCGTAAGGGCATCAGAGGACGGCTCTGTTTTATCAATAAGCGCTTCTGACGGTGTTTACCAAAAGGGTATGCGCTACAGCATGGGATTAAGGCAGGGTACGGCTCTGAAAAACGGAAAAAAGCTTGCATCACACAGTATTTTGCATTTTTACGTTGAAAGCGATGAGACTTGCAAAATAGCACCTGAAAAAGTGACTGTAGCGCCGAATTCAAGCATAAAATTTACGGGTGAAAGCGTTGAACAGTTGTGTGTCAGCGGATATAACTGCGGCACTATTGATAAAAACGGTGTTTATACTGCGCCGAGCAGAGCAGGAGAATACACGGTGATTGCAAAGCATGCTGACGGCAAGGGATACAGCTATGCCACGGTCACGGTGCAGGCTGAAAAAACGGAAAGCGACGTCTCCGTTGATATGGCGTATGAAATTGCAGGAAATGTGCTGACACTGACAGCGAAAACTAAAGCAACCGTATGCTCCGACGCTGTAATAACGACGCTTAACGTGTATATTGACGGCGAGCTTTACGATGTGCGTCCCGTGACGGTGGCGGCAGGTGAAGGCGAGGTCAGAACGCCGTCGGTGATAAAATATATCATAAGCGATGATGTGCGCCAAAAAGGCGGGCTTGCCGTAAAATGTGAGCTTGGTGATATTTACGGTGCTGTGGATAAGGATAATAGCAACAATGCCGTGCAGGTGTACGTGCAACTTGAGCAAGCGGGTGACGGCGAGTATGATGTGAGCTGGACTGCGCCGTGGGCAGAGCCGTACGATACGCAGACCGTTATTTCCACACGATTTACCGATGAAGCGTGGCAGGGTGTTATCGGTGCAGGCGGTACGCTTAAAGGCTCTCTCGGATTTTCCGACTATAAAACGGGCGCATACAGTGAAACGAAGGCGCAAATGTATATTGACGGTAGGCTGTATTCGAGCAAGGTATATAAATATACGGTAAAAGCAGGCGGTCACGGGGAAAATATCCCCTTTGAGTATTATGTTCCTTATATTGCGCAGGAAATGAGCTTTTCACTTGTGCTCTCAAACGGCAAGAGCCTTGAAAGAACACTGCCCGTGGTAAACCGTGAAACGTATCTGACGGAGAAATGCCTCTATATAGGTGAGGGCACGGTCAAAAAGGGCGAGCAGATAACACTTTGTGCCGATGTTTATACCAATATGCCCGAAGGCTACGCACCGTTTGAGGGTGTGGCTGTGAAACTTTATGTAAACGGAAAATACATGGGTACACAGATAGCTGACGAGTATCCCTGCACGACTCTTTCCGTAAGCTATACAGTTGAAAATGAAGGTGCCGTATGCTTTTCCGCTGTGGCAGATCCATACAGTCAGCTTGGAAACGGCGCGGGCGAAAACACAGTGCGCGTGTTTGATGAGGGCAGTACCGCCGATATCGGAAGGGCAGAGCTTGACGAGATAGCTGATAAGCGAAGTGCAGACGTAAAGATAACGGATATGCGTATTTTAAGGGGCGCTGTAACAGGCGGCGAGACGGCGGAGATGACACTGTTTATAACGAACGAGGGTACTGCTGATTGTGAAAACGCATATGTGAAGATAGAGTTTGCGGGCGAGGTGCTTGCAGAGCAGACCGTAAGCATTGCCGCAGGAAAAAGCGTTCAAAAAACATTCCAGATAACGATTCCCGAATGGACGACGCCTGACGATAACAAGGTAAAGTATTCCTTGGGCGGTGAAAACGGCGACAAGGTGTATATTACGGCAAGCGTGAAAAATGAAGACGATGAAAATTCGATTTCCGCTTTTGCATCGGCGTATTTTTCCCTTGTGGAAGCAGGTAAGGGCACGCTTACGGTGACTGCGCAGTCCACAACGGGCGTTGGCGTCTCGGAAACGGAGATAACGCTTACGGGAAGCAATATCACTGTGAAGGCTGTGACGGATGGGCTTGGTGTTGTGACGTTTTATAATCTGCCTTTTGACAGCTATACTATAACGGCGTCAAGAGAGCTTTATGCGCCAACCCAAACGGAATATACGCTCTCCGCATCGCGGCCTGTTGCGACGGTGACGGCGGCTTTAAGCAGAAACGGTCTTTTAGCAGACCTTTCAGGCTATGACACGGACAGGGATCTTTTATCAAATTCCCATGAGGATCTTATCGGTACAAAAAAGAAGATAATTGACAGCGATGGCGATGGCGTATATGACGGATTTGATATTTCTCCGCTGATGCTTCCTGCACAGCCTGATTTCTATATGCTTTACCAAACGCAAAAGTGGCGAGGATGTCATCAGGCGACTATGAGCTCAATCGGAATTTCAGCAACGATGACTGAAAGTAATAAGGTAATATTGCAGACGGTGCCCGTCAGCGACACGAACTTGATAAAGGAGTATATAAACGAATACCTTGTGAAAACGGCGGTACCGTGCAGGGTAGACAGCATTACGCTGAATGAGCAGCTTCTCCCTGAGCTCCTTTTGCCGAAGCCTATCGTATCAAAGGTGATAAAGGATTCGGAAACGCTCAAGGAGATCGGACTTTCGTTACAGCTTGTTAAAAATGAATACACCGTGCAATTCGTTCCCATATCTGAAGCAGTCGTAGGCAATAAAAACGGTAGCTTTTACTATACGGCGGCTAAGCTTGACCTTGTGCCCGATAAGGATATGGAGATAACGATGCAATTTGCGCAGATAGCTCCGAAAAACGACAATATACCGTTTATGGTATATATGATTTATTCCGACAGCTCCATGAGCGAGCAATCGCTTATACAAAAGGGTGAGGCGGCGATGATGTACGACACGGTCAGCACATACACAGTGACCTTACCCATAGCGGCGACACAGCTTGAGTCGGCTTATATAATTCTGATTCCCGTATGGGGCTCAGGTGTTGATGAAAGACCTACGGGTGGCTCGGCATATGCAATGGAGCCGAGCTTCAGACTGACGGCGCTTACGAGGACGCTTATCATTTCTGAAAATAAGGAAACGGGCGATATCGTATGTATAACGGAGCAATTGAGTGGGCTTTCACAGCTTGCCGCGCCCTTTACCGAGGAATCGGTGATGATGGCGCTGAAAACGGAGCAGGATGAGCTTGCCGAAGGCGAAACGGCAAACGAAAACGCATATAAAACGGATGAAACTGTTTATGCGGTGGCGTATATGCCGAGCGCATCGAAGCCGTATCTGTTCATGCAAAGAAGTGTGACTACGGTGAATGAGCGGATATACAATGACGGAAAGCTTGAAAAAATAGTACAGCTTAAAAAGGTACAATCACTTGAAACGACGGTCGATATAGAGATGTACGATCCCGACGGTATGTGGAAAGAGCATTGGACGAAGGAAAACCGCTTCAAAACGGCTTTTGCCGATTTCAAAAAAATGAAAACGCCTTGCGTGCTGTACTGCGACGATGAAGACGTATGGCTTTGCTACAGCGAAGGAGATGCGGCGAAGATAGGCTTTTACGGCGCGGATATGAGCGGTAATACAAAATACCGTGTGCTGACGTCTGTCAGCGGCTTTAAAGGCGGCTTGGGTGTTTTTATAAACAATGATAATCTGCCCACGATGCTCGGTACAGCGCTTAAAACAGCAACGCTGTTGGCAGGCGTGAAAAACGATGACGAGTATATCTATTGGCATATGATGAAGAGTATTACGCATAATAATATGCTTGACAGCGCGGTGGATATATTTGGCTCGAAGCTTACGGCGCATCTTAAAATCAGCGAAAAGGATGTTGGCGATTGGTCGATTTTTGAAAAAAATTCGAATAAAGGATATATTACAGTTGACCTGGAGCCGATAAAGAGTTATAATATAATGAGTATGCTACCTGTTTCTGCATCTGACAAGTTAGAGGATGCGCAGGTAAAGCAGTTTTATACATGGCTGTTAAGCGACGTTTCGGCGGAGCTTACAGAAAAGCTTGCGCAAATGGACGCCACTATCGCGCTTCCGTTTGTCACACTCAAATAAATGGTAATATTAAAACCGGAAAGGGAATTTAAAAATGCACACAACAAAAAACACAATTAAGACAGTATCGAAAACGGCTTTGATCATGCTTTGCGCACTTATTGCCATGCTTGCAGTTTTGACAGCGTGCGGCAATACGGAGCCTGCAGATCCCACACCTGTTCCTGCTACAGATTCTCCCACACCTACGGCAACACCTGAACCGACACCGACAAACACCCCGACTCCTACGAACACTCCCACACCGAGCCCCGTGCCAACACCTGAGTCAAGCCGTAAAAAGCTTACTGTTTCAAAGCAGTATTGCCCTGCTATAACAGGTAAGCTCGGAGAAACAGCACTTGAAAATATCGACGAAAACGGATTTTCCGTTAAGATATGTGACGATTTCCAGACGTATCTCGACACGGAAGCGATGTATACGATTAAAATGGACACAAGCGGTCAGTGGTCTTGGCCCGGAAACATCTGGAGCAATCCTTCCCTCATCTTTTCCGACAGAAGCATGATAGTCCTTATGAAGCCTGCCGCTGAAAAGACATCGTACACGCTTGTTAAGACTGAGTATGACGAGGACGGTATCTATTTTACCATCAGACCTAACGGAGAAACGGAAGATACGTCTTACCTTCAGGGTATGTATATAATCCTTGACAAGAAGTATACCTCATTGCCCATTCACATTGAGCTTGAGGGAAAATAGGGGGTAAAATAAATGGCTGACGATAAAAAGAAAAACGTTAACGTAACTCCGCTTACAAATGCGGATGAAAAGAAAAAGGCACTTGAAACTGCCATTTTACAGATAGAGAAAAACTTTGGCAAGGGCGCTGTAATGCGCATGGGTCAGGCTTCTGCAATGAACGTTGACGCCGTTTCAACGGGCTCACTCGGACTTGACGCCGCTCTCGGTATCGGCGGTCTTCCCCGCGGAAGAATTATTGAAATATACGGACCTGAATCCTCAGGTAAAACTACGGTTGCGCTCCATGCTGTTGCAGAGGTGCAGAAAAAAGGCGGTCTTGCCGCGTACATAGACGCTGAGCACGCACTTGACCCTGTATATGCGCGCGCATTGGGCGTTGACATCGACAATATGCTCGTGTCACAGCCAGACTATGGCGAGCAGGCGTTGGAAATTGCCGAAGCTCTTGTAAGAAGCTCTGCTGTTGATATTATTGTAGTTGACTCCGTTGCCGCACTCGTTCCCAAGGTTGAGATCGAGGGCGAAATGGGCGATTCCCACGTTGGCAGTCATGCAAGGCTTATGTCACAGGCGCTTCGCAAGCTGGCGGGTGCTGTAAACAGATTCAACTGCGTTGCCATATTCATAAACCAGCTTCGTGAGAAGATAGGCGTTATGTACGGAAACCCCGAGGTAACGACAGGCGGACGTGCACTTAAGTTCTATTCAACTATTCGTATGGAAGTGCGCCGTGCTGAGGTTTTGAAAAACGGAAGCGAGATTATAGGAAACAGAACGAGAGTTAAGGTCGTTAAAAATAAGGTCGCACCGCCCTTCCGTGAAGCTGAATTTGACATTATGTACGGTCAGGGTATCTCGAAAATAGGTGAGATAGTTGACCTTGCAAGCAATCTTGACATTATCCATAAGAGCGGCGCATGGTTCTCTTACGGCGATATGCGAATCGGTCAGGGAAGAGAAAACGCCAAAGAATTCCTTGCGGCAAACCCTGAAATCGCGGACGAGATCGAAGCAAAGCTTCGTGCTGATTTTTCAAAGCTGCTCAACCCTACGGGAAAAAAGGATAAAGCAGCCAAGGCGGCACCCGTTGCGGCAGCTCCTGCGGCGGCTGAAAAGAGCGAGGCTAAAGGAAGCAGCGTAAACCTTGACGTATCGGCAGCGGATTTTGAATGAGGCTGACGGCGATACGCGATACAGACGGCGGCAGAGCCGTGTACGTGGAAACGGATAAAGGTCAAAGGCTTGTATGCGATGCGGATGATTTTTTCAGCTTCGGAATCGGTATAGGCGACAGCATTGACCGTGAAACGTACGAAGAGCTTGTAAAAATAACGAAGATAGAGCTTGCTCGCGGCTTTATTATGCGAAGGCTTGATTTGCGCGAGCATTCACGCAAGGAGCTTGAACGCAAGCTTGCCGCGGCGGGCTATGACGGTGAAATATCAGCGCTTGCCCTTGACAGGCTTTGCGAGCGCGGTATAATTGACGACAGGCGCTTTGCGGAAAGTGCTGCGCGCCTTTACGGCGAGCAGAAAAATTACGGAAAAAGACGTGTCATGTCGGAGCTTTTGCGGCGCGGTGTAGATAAGGAAACGGCGCAAAGCGTTTTAGGCGACGATGGTGACAGTGAAGAAAAGGCGCTGAGCTTTCTCAAAAAAACGGTTGGCAATAAGGTTTACGACGAAAAAATGAGAAGGCGTGCGTCGGCGGCGATGATACGCGCAGGCTATTCGTGGGACGATTTTCGCCGCGCTGAACGCGAACTGTTTGACGGGCAACCGTTCGGAGAATAGGTAAACTTATTAAAAGGAAAGTGGCTTACATGGGATGTAGGGTTGGATTTGTTTCTCTTGGCTGTGCAAAAAACCAAGTGGACAGCGAAACGATGCTGGCCGTGCTTGTAAAAGCGGGCTGTGAGATTACAACGGATATAGGTGATTGTGACGTTGCAGTAGTCAACACGTGCGGCTTCATTGAGTCTGCAAAAACCGAAGCTATTGAAAATATAGCGGAGATAGAGCTTTTGAAGGACGAGGGTAAGGTGCGCGGCATAGTTGTCACGGGCTGTCTTGCGGAAAGATATAAGGAAGAAATTGAAAAAAGCTTTCCGAAGGTATCGGCTTTTTTGGGTTGCGGAAGCTGTGACAAAATTGCTGAGGCTGTAAAAGCGGCTTACGACGGTAAGCATTATGCAGATTTTGCTGACGTTGAAAAGGGCTGTATGGATATGGATCGTATCTTGTCAACGCCGCCTTATACTGCCTACATAAAGATAGCGGACGGCTGTGACAATAGGTGCGCCTACTGTGCCATTCCCTATATTCGTGGTAATTTCAGAAGCAGAACGATGGAAAACATCGTTGCGGAAGCTGAAAGGCTGGCGGAAAACGGCGTTCGTGAGCTTAACGTCATCGCTCAGGATACAACTCGTTACGGCACGGATATTTACGGCAAGCCAAGCCTTGATAAGCTGCTTACAAAGCTTTGCAGAATTGAAAAGCTCGATTGGATACGAGTTTTGTACTGTTATCCCGACGAGCTTACGGATGAGCTTATTGACGTTATCGCACGAGAGGATAAGATAGTAAAATACATTGACCTTCCCATACAGCATGGAAGCGATAAGATCCTCAAAAAGATGAACAGACGCGGAAGCGCGGAGCATATCAGAAGCGTTTTGACGAAGATAAGGGAAAAAATTCCCGACGTAACTATCAGAAGCACGGTTATAGTGGGCTTTCCGGGCGAGGGGGAAAAGGAGTTTGAGGAGCTTTGCGAGATGATAGATTTTGCAAAGTTTGAAAAGCTCGGCGTGTTTACGTATTCCCGCGAGGAGGGTACGCCTGCTTACAAGATGCGTCCGCAGGTGGATGAGGATATAAAGCTTATGCGTCAGGAAAATATCATGATGCATCAGGCGGATATAAGCCTTGCAGTAAATGAAAAGAAGCTTGGCAAAACTGTAAAGGTACTTGTTGAGGGCTTCGACCGATACGCGGAAAGCTGGTTTGGCAGAAGCGAAGCTGATGCTCCGGATATTGACGGAAAGGTGTTTTTTACTTGCGAGAAAAAGCCTGTTGTGGGAAGCTTTATTGACGTTACCGTGACAGATGTTTTGGATTATGATTTGATTGGAGAAGCGAAGGAATGAATACACCTAACAAGCTTACATTGATGAGGGTTGTGCTTATACCGGTGTTTATGGCGGTGCTTTACCTTCTGCCCGACACGTGGAATTATATTGTCGGCGCGGCTGTGTTCATTATAGCATCGCTGACCGATATGCTTGACGGGCGGCTTGCTCGTAAGAATAATCAAGTTACCGATCTTGGCAAATTCCTCGATCCGCTGGCGGATAAGCTGCTTGTTTTTGCAGCACTGTTTTGTCTTGTTGATTTTAAAGTTATCTCCGTTTTCACGGCGATGATAGTTGTCGCTCGCGAAATGATGGTCACCTCTCTTCGTCTTGTGGCGGCAGGCAAGGACGGCACGGTTATAGCGGCAGGAATGCTTGGTAAGCTGAAAACAGTTTTTCAAATGGTGGCAATATCATCGTTTTTCCTTGATGATATACTGCTTGGCGCAATATTCCCGAGTCTTCAGCCGGGCTCCCATTTTATCGCATACCCCATTTGGATAATAGCGATAGCGTTTACCGTAATTTCTGGCGTTGATTATTTTATGAAATATAAAAAGTTCCTTTTTCAAAAATAAAAATTAAACTTTAGTAAAAAAAGTGCTTGACAAATTTGAATTTGTTTGCTATACTATTATAGCGCGTTAAATTTGAACAGCATTTTTTGATCCATTAGCTCAGCTGGCAGAGCATTTGACTTTTAATCAAAGGGTCCGGAGTTCGAATCTCCGATGGATCACCAAGATCGACGAGCTTCGAAAGAGGCTTGTCGATTTTTACTTATTCGGCTAAAATATTCGGAGGAAAAATGAAAACATATTTGTTCGATTTTGACGGAACGCTTGTTGATTCAATGCCGACTTACGTTTCCGTTATGCTCAAAATTCTCGATGAAAACAACATTAAATACGGAACTGATATTGTAAAAATAATCACACCTCTCGGCTTTATCGGCACGGCAAAGTATTACAGAGAGATCGGTCTTGATATGGAGCAGGACGCTCTCGTCGAGCTTATGAGAAGATATATGCTTGACGAATATATGTATAATATTCCTGCGAAAAAGAATGTGATCGAAACGCTGAAAAAGCTGAAGGAACGCGGAGATGACCTTCATGTGCTGACGGCAAGCCCCCATGCCACGCTTGACCCTTGTCTTAAGAGGATAGGTATATTCGATATGTTTACAAACGTGTGGTCCTGCGATGATTTCAACACGACTAAAGCGGATCCTCAGATATATATCAAGGCAGCAGAGCGCATCGGCAAGCCCGTGGGTGATATTTTGTTTTTGGATGACAATTACAATGCGGATAAGACTGCGAAGGAAGCGGGAATGCAGGTGTGCGGCGTTTACGATGATACGTCGAAGGATTATATTGATGAAATGAAGCAGATAGCCGATTTTTATATATATGATTTTTCTGAACTTATTGAAATGTAAGAGAGGACAATGATGACGCATATTTATCTTATACGGCACGGCGAATCTTATGCCAATGAAAAGCTGATATACATAGGCCATACAGATTACGATTTAACGGAAAGAGGCCACGCCCAAGCGCAAAAAACGGCTGAATATTTAAGCAATATCCATGTTGACGCTATCTATTCAAGCGATTTGAAAAGAGCGTACAACACGGCGCTTCATACCGCACAGATGCGCGGTATGGCTGTTGAGACAAACGAGAATCTGCGTGAAATTTATGCGGGCGATTGGGAGGACGTGCCTTTTGATACGTTGGTAGAGCACTACAAGACCGAGTACAAGCTGTGGCTTGAGAATGTCGGCGAGGCTTATTGCGTAAACGGCGAGAGCGTTAAGCAGATGCAAAGCCGCTTTGTTGGCGAGGTTGAAAAGCTGGCAAAGAGAAATGACGGCAAAACGATATTTATTTTTACCCATTCAACGCCCATACGTGTTTTTAAGGCGGCGGCTGATAAGAAGAGTGCAGGCGAAATTAAGGACGTGCCGTGGGCTACGAATTCGTCGGTGACACACGCAGTTTATGAAAACGGCGAGTTTTCCGTTCTTGAATACGGTTTTAACGGCTTTTTGGGTGACGTTGCCACGTTTTTGCCGACTACAGTTTGATGATATAAAGAATTTTGGCGATATCTATTTACTTTTTGAGAAAAATGTAGTATAATTAGATGTTACAAGAATTCAGAGGAGATTATTATGGAATATATCAGTACAAGAGGAATCGCCCCGAAGGTATCAGCGGCGATGGCTATTAAAGAGGGTATAGCTCCTGACGGCGGACTTTATGTTCCCGAAAGCTTGCCTACGCTTACACTGGGCGATATAACTGTTATGACAGATATGTCATATAATGAGCGCGCAGTTCGTATTTTGTCGCGATTTCTTACGGATTTCACAGAGGATGAGATAGAGTCTTGTGTGAATTTAGCGTATACGCGTGAAAAGTTTGACAGCGCAAACGTAGCGCCGCTTTATGAGCTTAACGATAAAGCTTACCTTTGTGAGCTGTGGCACGGTCCCACCTGCGCTTTCAAGGATATGGCGCTTCAGTTATTGCCCCATTTGCTTACGACAAGCATTCGCAAAACGGGCGAGGACAAGACGGTGCTTATCCTCGTTGCAACGTCAGGTGACACGGGAAAGGCGGCGCTTGAGGGCTTCAAGGATGTAAACGGAACGAAGATAATGGTATTTTACCCCAGCGAGGGCGTAAGTCATATTCAGAAGCTTCAGATGATGACACAGGCAGGCGGAAATGTCAATGTTTGCGGTATTGAAGGCAACTTTGACGATGCGCAGACAGGTGTTAAGACTATTTTCGGCGATGCTGAATTTGCGAAAAAGGCAGCTGAAAAGGGCGTTGTTTTGTCCTCTGCAAACTCAATAAATTGGGGCAGACTTGTTCCGCAGATAGTTTACTATATTTCATCCTATTGCGACCTTGTAAAGTATAATAAGATCGCTCTTGGCGAGCTTGTAAACTTCGTTGTACCTACAGGTAATTTTGGAAATATTCTCGCCGCGTATTATGCATACAAAATGGGATTGCCCGTAAACAAGCTTATTTGTGCATCCAACATCAACAACGTGCTTACGGAGTTTTTTGACACAGGCAGATATAACAAGAAGCGCACGTTCCATGCAACGATGTCGCCGTCCATGGATATCCTCATTTCAAGCAATCTTGAGCGCTTGCTGTTTGACATATCTGGCGACAGCGCCGACGTAAGAGAGTTTATGAAAAAGCTTTCCACAGACGGTGAGTACACCATACCGCAGGAGCTTTCTGAAAAAATATCGGGACTTTTCTGTGCCGATTATTGCGACGAGCAGGAAACTGCGGCGGCAATAGCTGATATTTACGAGAATTATTCCTACGTATGCGATACACATACGGCAGTTGCTTGCGGCGTATACAAAAAGTATGCGGAAAAGACGGGCGATGCGACGAAGACGGTCATCGCTTCCACGGCAAGCCCGTACAAATTCCCCCACAGCGTGCTTACAGCGCTCAACTGCGAGAATGTGGCTGAGCTTGGCGATTTTGAGGCGCTTGACACGTTGGCAGGCAAAGCAATGTCGGATATTCCCACGGCACTTTCGAAGCTGAAAAATGCCGATGTGCGATTTGATGCTGTTTGCAAAAAGCAGGACATGGCACAGCAGGTAATGGCATTTATCGAAAAGTAAAAAATATGAAAGAGCTACCGAGATGGAAAATGAAATCTGCGGTAGCTTTTTTGTGTTGTCGGATTTTGTACTGAAAAGGTTACGGTATTACGGCTGAATGTGAAGACGGCATAAATCCTAAAAAATTTATGGTTTTACGTGAAAAATGCGAAAAAAATGAAATTTACTATTGTGTTTTGAGAAAAATTGATGTATAATAACAAGGATATAAAATAATTATAAGAGTTGGAGCAGTGATCAGTCTGCTCCGAAAGAAAGCAGAGGTAAACAATGTACGAAAATTTTAAGGTCTTTTCGACCGAAATTGCAGGCAGACCGTTTTCCGTTGAAGTTGGCAAGGTAGCTCAGCTTGCAGGCGGTTCTTGCATGGTTCGCTACGGCGACACAGTGGTCTTGGCAACTGCAACAGCTTCCGCAAAGCCCCGTGACGGCATCGACTTTTTCCCGCTCTCCGTTGATTACGAAGAAAAGCTTTACTCCGTCGGTAAGATTCCCGGCAGCTTCCTTAAGCGTGAAGGCCGTCCCACAGAAAAGGCTATCCTCACATCTCGCGTTATCGACCGTCCTATCCGTCCTCTTTTCCCGAAGGATATGCGCAACGACGTTGCTGTAGTTGCTACAGTTCTCTCCGTTGAACAGGACAACTCTCCCGAAATTGCCGCAATGTGCGCAGTTTCTATCGCTATTGCTATTTCCGATATTCCTTGGGCAGGCCCCATCGGCGGCGTTTCCGTCGGTCTTTCCGATGACGGCGAATATTTCATCAACCCCACTGTTGCACAGCGTGAAAAGAGCAAGCTTTCCCTTACCGTTGCAGGTACAAAGGAAAAGGTCGTTATGATCGAAGCAGGCGCAAAGTTTGTTACAGATGATGAAATGTACGAAGGCATTATGCTTGCTCATAAGGAAATCATCAAGATATGCGAATTCATCGACAGCATCGTTGCTGAAGTCGGCAAGCCGAAGTTTGAATATCCCAGCCAGGAGCTTGACCACGATATGTATGAAGCTGTTAAGGATTACATCATCGAGGACGTTAAGTATGCTCTTGACACAGACGATAAGAATGTTCGCGAAGCTCGCTTAAAGCCCATAGTTGACAAGATGAACGAGCATTTTGCAGAGGTTTATCCCGATATGGAGCCTGCAAAGCTTCAGGCTTTGCTCGGAGAGTGCATCTACAAGGTACAGAAGTACATCGTTCGCAGATGGATCCTCGACGAAGGCAGACGTGTTGACGGTCGTGGTATTAACGATCTTCGTCCTCTTTCCGCAGAGGTTGCACTTCTTCCCCGTGTTCACGGTTCAGGTCTTTTCGCTCGCGGTCAGACACAGGTTCTTACAGTTGCAACACTCGCTCCTTTGGGCGAACAGCAGCTTCTTGACGGCATCGACGAGGAAGAATACAAGCGCTATATGCATCATTACAATATGCCTCCCTACTCCGTAGGCGAAGCAAAATCCTCCCGTGGCCCCGGCAGACGTGAGATCGGTCACGGTGCATTGGCTGAACGTGCTCTTGAGCCCGTAATTCCCGATGAAAATGAATTCCCCTACACGATCCGTCTCGTTTCTGAGGTCCTTTCCTCCAACGGTTCCACATCTCAGGGCTCTGTTTGCGGCTCTACTCTTGCCCTTATGGATGCAGGCGTTCCCATCAAAGCTCCCGTTGCAGGCATCTCCTGCGGTCTTGTCACAGAGGGGGACAGATGGATCACTATGACTGATATTCAGGGTCTTGAAGACTTCTACGGCGATATGGACTTTAAGGTTGCAGGTACTCACGACGGTATCACAGCTATCCAGATGGATATCAAGATCGACGGTCTTCTTCCTGAAATAATCAAGCAGGCTCTTAAGCAGACTCATGAAGCTCGCAACATCATCCTTGACGACGTTATGCTCAAGGCTATTGATAAGCCGCGTGCAGAGCTTTCCAAGTATGCTCCGAAGATGATGACAATTACTATCGACGTTGACAAGATCCGCGAAGTTATCGGACCCGGCGGAAAGGTTATCCAGAAGATAGTTGCCGATACAGGAGCAAAGATCGACATCGAGGACGACGGAAGAGTATTTATCGCTGCTGTTGACCTTGAAAAGGCTGAAATGGCTAAGAAGACTATCGAGCTTATCGTAAACGATCCTCCTATTGGTGAGGTTTATATGGGCAAGGTAACTCGCCTTATGAGCTTCGGTGCATTCGTTGAGATCGCTCCCGGTAAGGAAGGTCTTGTACACATTTCCAAGCTTGATACAGAACGTGTTGAAAAGGTTGAGGATGTTGTATCCGTTGGCGATCAGATACTTGTTAAAGTTGTTGAGATAGACAGCCAGGGAAGAATTAACCTCTCCCGCAAGGATGCTATCAAGGATATGAAACCGTAAGCTATGATCGACAAGCAAAGAATAGAAAACGCAGTCCGTGAGATCCTCATCGCCATTGGTGAGGATCCAGACCGCGAAGGACTTATAGAAACGCCAAACAGAGTCGCCCGCATGTATGAAGAGATATTCGCGGGACTTTACACCGATCCGCAAAGTGTTGTAAAGGTTTTCAACGAGGCTGACCATCAGGAAATGATAATCGTCAAGGATATACCGCTGTATTCCATGTGCGAGCATCACCTGCTTCCGTTTGTCGGTAAGGCGAGCGTTGCTTATATTCCGAAAAACGGAAAAATATTGGGGCTTTCCAAAATTGCGCGTATAGTTGACCTTTACGCCAAACGCCCCCAGCTTCAAGAGCGTCTTACAGCGCAGGTAGCGGATTTCATCTGTGAAGCCGTTGATGCTGTGGCTGTCGCCGTAGTAATAGATGCGGAGCATTTATGCATGACTATGCGCGGAGTTGAAAAGCCCGGCTCGACAACGAAAACGTCGGCGCTTCGCGGCTTGTTCCGCTCCGATGCAAGAAGTCGCAGTGAAGTAATGGCTCTTTTACAATAAGATTATGATTTATTGCAGGAATAAAATGCTTGATGAAGCAAAGCCTGTCGTTATGGGTATTCTCAATGTTACCGAGGATTCCTTCTATGACGGCGGGCTTTACCTGTTACCGCAAAAAGCGGTGCAGTACGCTGAAAAAATGATAAAAGACGGCGCAGATATAATTGATATCGGCGCGGAAAGCACTCGTCCCGGTTATACGCCTGCATCGGCGCAAAGCCAGCTTGAAAGGCTTGCACCTGTGATAGAGGGCGTAAAACAGCTTGGTGCTGTAATTTCCGTTGACACGACGCTGAGCCGGGTCGCTGAAAAATGCTTACAGCTTGGCGCAGATGTAATAAACGACGTTTCCATGCTGGCGGACGAGCGTATGGCTGACGTTGTGGCGCAGTATGGCGCAGGCTATGTGCTTACTCACAATGACGCGGCGCTTGATAAGGAGTATCACGGTCAAAAACTGTGGCAAGCCGTGTCCGAGGCGCTGATGCGCAGGGTGGAGATACTGCTGGAGCACGGTGTGAAGCAGTCCTCGATAGTGCTTGATCTCGGCATTGGATTTAATAAAACCTATGAGCAGAACCTTGAGCTTGTTGGCTGTACGGATATGCTGACACAGTATGGTTTTCCCGTGCTGACGGCTGTGTCGCGCAAGTCGGTCGTCGGTATAACGCTTGATGTGCCGACAACGGAGCGCCTTGAAGGTACTCTTGCGCTGACAGCGTCGACGTACATGGACGGTGCGCGGCTTTTTCGTGTACATGACGTAAAGGAAAATGCAAAGCTTCTGAAGATGCTCCATGCTGTTTATGGAAGAAACGGGTAGTTTTATGGATATAATTCATATGCACAATATGAAATTTACAGCGTGCCACGGTGTGCTTGACCATGAAAAAAAGCAGGCGCAGGATTTTATGGTCGACGTGCGGTTGTACCTTGATGCAAAGCAGGCGGCAATGGATGATGACGTTGAAAAAACGGTTAGCTATGCCGACGCGTACGAAACGGTGAAAAGGATAATGACGGATACGCCGTGCAATCTTATAGAGACGCTGGCGTACAAAGTTGCACACGCACTTTTGCGGGAATTTGCACTTTTGACATCTGTACAAGTTGAGATAAAAAAGCTTAAACCGCCCATGGAGGGTGAGTTTGAATATATGTCGTTTTCGACAGAGCTTAAAAGATAGGGCAAAATTATGGCGCGAGTATACTTTTCAATGGGCTCGAATATGGGCAACTGTGTGGAAAATTTAAAAAAAGCATTGTCGCTGATGAAGGAAGGCGGGATAGATATTCAGAAGATATCGCCTGTCTATATTACAGCGCCGATAGGATATGAAAATCAAGATGATTTTTACAATATAGCCGTAAAAGCGGAGACGACGCTGATGCCGTTTAAGCTTTTGAAGCTTTGCAAAAGCATTGAAACGGAGCTTTTCCGAATTAAGCTTATTGAAAACGGTCCGCGCACCATCGACATCGACATTTTAACCTACGACACATGGAAAATCGGCTCTGAAGCGCTGACGATTCCCCATCCGAGAATAACGGAGCGTGCATTCGTGCTGTATCCGCTGTACGATGTGGCGGAGGATGCGATGAAAAAAGCTATAGAGCCGCTGCTTGAAAAGGTCAGCGGACAGAGGATAGAAAAGCTTGAAGGAGAAGTGCTGAATTGAAATATAAAAATATATTTTTTGACCTTGACGGCACACTGCTTGATCCGGGTGAGGGAATTACAAATTCAGTCATACACGCGCTGAAATATTACGGTATAAGCGTTTCCGATAGGAAACAGCTTTACAGCTTTATCGGACCGCCCCTTTGGGAATCGTTTGAAAAATATTTTGGCTTTTCTCACGAAAAAGCCAAGGAAGCGGTAGAGTATTACCGTGAATATTACCGTGAAAAGGGTATTTTTGAAAACAAGGTGTATGACGGTCTTTTTCAGATGCTTGATGAGCTGAAAAAAAGCGGTCACAAGCTTTATGTGGCAACGTCAAAGCCGCAGATATTTGCGCGCCGCATTATAACGCATTTCGGGCTTGAGAGCTATTTTGATTTTGTCGGCGGTAGTGAATTGGACGGCACTCGCGTTAAAAAAAGCGAGGTTGTAGCTTTCGTAGCACAGCAGACGGCTGATTTTACCGTGGAAAACACCGTTATGGTGGGTGACAGGGAGCATGATGTTATGGGAGCTGCGGAAAACGGACTTGCGTGCATAGGAGTGCTTTACGGCTACGGCTCTTACGATGAGCTGACGAAGGCAGGAGCGTCGTACATTGCGGAGAAAACTACGGATATATTAAAATATGTATAGGACTATGACGAGCATAGTCCTATTTTTTATGCTGTATTAAATAGTGCCTGTAACGGTGATAACCGTGGTTGACGGAGTTACCGTTACAATGCCTGTTGTGGGATCCTGCGTAATCGTTGCGGCAGGAAGAGAAATGTCAAGAGCCGTACCTGTGGGAAGCGTCAGCGTGCCGCCCACATAGGAATAATCCGTCGGAGCTACTGTTACGCCGTCGATCTGAACGGTAATGTTGGAAGGTGCAGGGTCGAAAGCGTCAGTCAGTACGATGTCAGTTGCTTGTGCATTGCCATAGTTATAAAGGGTAAAGGTGTATGTGATAGGACCGCCGTCAACGACGTTGGAAGGCGACATGCTCTTTGTTATCTCTACGTTTGCAAATTCAGCGGCAGTTACGGTGTTGGAATCCGTTACAGGCGTACTGATTTGGTCAGCAGTAACGGAAACTGTGTTTGTCACGGCTGAATCAACATCAATAGGTGCGCCGTCGTTGATACGAGTATTATAAACTATTTGTGCGTTTGCACCTGCAGGCAGGGAGGGTACGGTAAAGGTAACGCTGTTTGCATTTTGAGTTGGTACGATATTGCCCGAAAAAACACCGTTTATGAAAAGCACGGCGTTTGGCACGAAGGTGAGAGGCGTTACACTGTTTGTGCCGAGAGCGTAAGTGCCAAGATCGTCAACTACGCTTACGTTGGTGAGCGCCGTAGCACCGCTGTTTGTGAAGCTGACGATAAAGGTGAGCTCGTCGTTGGCGCCGTAAGTTGTTTCAAGGGAGTTTTTAGATACGGACAGCGGCTCAACGAGCGTTGTCGTTGCAACGTTCGATAAGGCGGAGGCTGTTTGCCCGTTAAACTGATAGACGAGGCTTGCTTGATTAGTTATTATCTGCGCCATGAAAAATCTTCCTTTCTGTTATATTAAAGCCTTGACGGCTTCAATAATTATTATATTCATAGGCGGAAAAAACGTGAGGAAAAATTTTTTTAAAAAAAGTATTATTTTATATTAGTTTTGTGCTTGTTACCATACTTTTGTGCTTTTACATTTTGAATAATGTATGGTATAATAAAAACATCAAAAAATTTAGGAGGCAAAAACATGAGAAAGTTTTTATGTGTAATTTTTGCGGCGATCGTTTTGATATCGCTTGCATCCTGTGGAGATGAACAAAATCCGAGTGTCGATTTGCCTACGCCTACTTTGGCGGTGGAAAATACACCAACGGAAGCTCCTGCAACTCCGACCCCTGTTCTTTTTGATGCGTTGAAGCTTCCGACGGATCTTATTGAGGTGAAGGAAACGCTTGGATGGTGGGATAATTTTGCTCGCTTCGATTCTATAGTAGGTGACGCTGTATCTACAGAAGGAATGCACGAAGGTGCAGGTTCTGAATTTTTCAGAAGAATCGGTCGCCCGTCTTGGCAAAACAACATAAAAGCAATTCACGAAAAAGGCTTTAAAATCGGAGATTGGCTTGAATGCCAAGGTGACTCGGGTGCATACATAATTGCTTTGCACCAAAATGAAGACGGAACATTTTTGATGGATGAAACAACAGGCAATGCAAAGGTTCTTGCAAACTGTTGGTCTTGGGACAATGCCGGTCCCGGCGCGAATCCCGAAGCGAACTATGTCACATGGGCAGGTCTGTTTACTTTTGTAAACGATGAGCCTTGGAGTCCTTCAAGCACTACGGAAGCTCTTGGCATGGGCAAGCCGACTTATCCTGACGGAACTGTTGCTATAGGCTATAAGGAAGGTGACAATTCACCTGCAGGCTCTTTATTCCTTGACGCTTGCGCGGCAAAAAACATTAACGGACGCTTTATCAAGCTTGACGGACTTGAAATGGTCGGTACAAGCAAAGAAGGCTCTTGGGAGTATGTTGATGAATTCGGACGCAAGTATAATGCAACTGCTATAAGTGTCGGTAAAGATAGCTGTGCACCTTATTGGCTTGAATACGCCGAAACGGCAATTCGTGAAAAAATATCCGATGGCGTAGACTATTTTTGGATCGACAACTGGAACGGTTGGGACAATATAAGCAACAATCCCGTAGAACGTGCATTCGGTACGTGGAGCGAATACAAATTTAAGTTATATGTCAATGAAAATGAAAAATTCGGCATAAGTGACCCTGACTTTTCCATTACGGCTTATCTCAAAGAAAAAGCTTTGGAATTTGACCCAGAAGCTTCCATCGAAGAAATAGAATTTATGCTCAATCATACTGCATGGGATGAAGAGGAGTGGCTTGATGAGCCTATCTGGTTAGCGTATCTTGCTTTTAAATCTCGTGCAAATGAAGAATACAGCACCAAGTACTACAATCTTATTAAGGATATAGCCGAAGAAATAAACGGAGACCGTGAGTCTGTTGCGGCTTGCGCAAACGACTTCCCTTATTTAACATACGGTGGCTTTTCCTATGAAAACCTTGACCTTGTCCATACGGAATACAATGCCAATTATTATGCATGTACAGGATTTACAACAAGCGGCTATCCGCCAAACAGCTACAACGGTCATGCTTATCTTCTTTCTGCAGAAATGTGCAGGGCAAACAATGCAGTATTCTGGAATTATCCGGCGGATTACGGCTATACAGATACCTTTACGAAGGTTCTCGGTTATGAAGCTTTGGCATATAACGGCTCACTCAATGCAAACATAACAGGTATTGGAACTCAGGACGGTAATGCAAATGTTTTTGGTCTTATAGGCAAATTAAGAGATACTTTTGCAGACAGACAGATATATGCCGATATCGGTGTAGTATACTCTGCAGAAAGTGAGCTTACATGGCTTGCTCCCGGTGGCTACAGCACAGCAAACGAAACTACAGTAGCTTACATGGGATGGTGTCATTTGCTCGACGAGCTTAACGTTCCTTACAGAAGCATTTTCGAAGACAGACTTGCTGAAAAGATAAGTCTTTGCAGCGTTGTAATTCTTCCCAACATACGTTCTATTGCTCCGGAAGTTGTTGACCAGGTGCTTATTCCTTACCTTGACAGCGGAAAAACCCTCGTTATAACAGGTGAGTATGCAGGAAAGCTGTCTAGCATAGCGCATGATTTTGAAAAGAACGACTCTAATATTCTCGTTGATCTTGCAAATAATTACAGCGGCGCAGGTAAGGTCATCTATATCGAAAAAGATCCGGCAATGAATTATTTTACACATGTAAAGTCTTTCGCCCCTGAAATTGCGCTTGGAAAGATCCCTGAAACAGTTGAAATGATCCAAAATTGGCATGGTGACGGAACAGCAACGACACTTCTTGCAATTCCCGAGCTTAAAATTGAGGATTCCGTTGTAACAACTCTTCATTATGCGCCGAGCAACAACACATATTTCCTTGACATTGTAAATATGCAGTACGATTGCGATACAGATACACTTACACCTTTACCTGAGAATATGACTGCAACGCTTCGCTTGCCGTCACAGCTTTGGGGCATGGAGCTTAAGATATCTGTCGCAACAAGTGATAAAGAGGAAATTATTGTTCTTGATGCAACTCAATTTACAATAAACGAAGCTGAAGTAACAATAAACATTCCTAATTTCGATGTATACAGCTGTGTAATGATCACAGTTGCATAAATAAAATTTTTAGGAGGCAAAAACCATGAAAAAAGCATTATCCATTATGTTAGCCGTACTTCTTATGATGAGCCTGTTCTCTTTGACAAGCGCATCTGCCGAAGTACAAAACCTTCTGCCGATTACGGAAGAAAACTTTGTTAATAAGGGCTATGGAGTGTATATTCCTCATTATGTTGAAAATGGACTTCTCGGTAAAGAGGCAGGTATCTGGCGCAGCAGTGACGACAACGAAGGCGTTACATTTGATACGGAAACAGTAAAGTTCGGCAAGCAGTCCATCAAGGTTGTTCGCGGCGAGTCTGAGAACTCATGCGTTAGCTTCCCTGTTGCTATCGGCCATCTTGAAATTGGAAAGACATATACTTTCCAGGCATATGTAAAAACAAGCAAGGTTATTTCCGCATCGTCCGGCGCATTCCTCAGCGTTGAAGCAAAGGCTGTTGTTCCCGAATACAGATGGGTTGCCGGATTTGAAGGTGGAGTAAGTAGTGTGCCGCTTACAGGTACAAAGGATTGGCAGCTTCTTTTCTCAACATTCACTGTACCTGATGACCCGGACGCTATCTTCATTTTCAACCTTGGTATGTTTGGCACGTTTAACGGTACAGCATGGTTTGACGGTCTTGCACTCGTCGAAGGCGATACTCCCATAGAGGATTATGAAAGTATTGTCCCTTATGCAGACGACAATACAGATACTCCTGCAACACCTGCACCTGTAGCTCCCACACTTAACGGCGAGCCTTCTGCATGGGCAAAGGAAGAGATCCTCAAAGCTCTTGAAGCAGACCTCGTTCCCGAACACGTAAACAGCAACTACACAACGGATATCACAAGAAGCGATTTCTGCGATCTTATCATCAAGATGATCGAAAAGAAGAGCGGCAAGGCTATCGCTGACGTTATCGCAGGCTATGCAGATGCAAAGGCAGACGTATCCTTCCCCGATACAGATAGCGCAAACGTAATTGCAGCAGCAAAGCTTGGCATCGTAAACGGCAGATCAAGCGGCGCATTCGATCCGACAGCAAACATTACACGTCAGGAAGCTGCGAAGATGCTTGCACTTGCGGCAAAGGTACTTGGCGCTGACATCACAGCAAGCGAAGTAGCATTTGCAGACGCAGACGATATCTATGCATGGGCTAAAGAATTTATTTACTATGTAAATACGATAGGTGTAATGAACGGCACAAGCACGACAACACCTCCCAACTTCAGCCCCCTTCGCACATACACAAGAGAACAGTCTATCCTTACGGTATATAGACTTTTCAATGCGATATAAAAGAATAATGCTTTTTGCGTAAATAGTACGCATTTCTCCTGCAAAAGCTGTCACTTCGGTGACAGCTTTTGTTTTGCAACTAAAGTAGGGACGAACTGCGTTCGTCAAACAACAAAGAGCAGGGATGAAACCCTGCTCTTTTTATATAGTTTTGTGTCATATCAGCATAGGTGACGCTGTTATCTCTTCCTCAGTCTTTTTGCCTTCGGCAAAAATCCAGCTTCCTCCCAGAGGGAGCCTTTTATATGCTACCTGAAGAAAAGGCTTTTTCAGGCTTCTCCTTGAGGAGAGGCTCCGCCGCAGGCGGTGGTGAGGTGTAGGCTCGCAGAGCCGTTATTTCCTTTTGTTTTGCACAGGCAAGAAACCTGTCCCTACGGTCAAGAGGAAAATCACAGCAA
>SVND01000077.1 GCA_015067075.1 Oscillospiraceae bacterium | reverse complement strand
CCTTCCCCTTGAGGAGAAGGTGTCAGCTTTAGCTGACGGATGAGGTGTCTACGATAGCTTTTTTACATTGATATTTTTTATTGCTTTATACGTCCATTTCTTCTACGCAGAAGAAATGGACAAAAGAGAGGCTCAAAACGAATAATGCGCAAAAGCTCATTATTCGTTTGGGAGGGAGGTTTCGATCCCTCCCTCTCTTAAAAATCTCTCCCTCTCAAACGACTTTTTTCATCATTTTACCTGCTCAAAATTTTTACCTCGCGTTTATGAAAAAGCGCTTTTTGCTTCGTCGGTATGATATGATCGGTGGGTTTTGATGTAATTTTAAAGCTTAAATTGTTGTTTTTTTAATTGTTTTTCACTTCAAACTTGTTCTCTCCTATTATTCGCTCCGCAAATTTTCTACCATTTCACATTATTTCTTGAGCGTCGGGGATAAATGCTCCGCACGGAGATTTTTTTACTGATAAAATAGCCATAAGCGGCGCTGTGATTTTCCTTACCAGCGGATACCTTCCAGTAGGGGCGTAAACGAGCAAAGCTCATCTGTGAACGCCCACAGACGAACGCAGTTCGGCCCTACTTTGGTTGCAAAACAATAGCTGTCACTTCGGTGACAGCTATTGCAGGAGAAATGCGTACTTTTTACGCAAAAAGCATTATTCACTTATTACAGAGCATTGAAAAGTCTGTATACCGTAAGGATAGACTGCTCTCTTGTGTATGTGCGAAGGGGGCTGAAGTTGGGAGGTGTTGTCGTGCTTGTGCCGTTCATTACACCTATCGTATTTACATAGTAAATAAACTCTTTTGCCCATGCATAGATATCGTCTGCGTCTGCAAATGCTACTTCGCTTGCTGTGATGTCAGCGCCAAGTACCTTTGCCGCAAGTGCAAGCATCTTTGCTGCTTCCTGACGTGTAATGTTTGCCGTGGGGTCGAATGCACCGCTGGAGCGTCCGTTTACGATACCCAGCTTTGCTGCTGCAATTACGTTTGCGCTATCTGTATCGGGGAAGGATACGTCAGCCTTTGCATCTGCATAGCCTGCAATCACGTCAGCGATAGCCTTGCCGCTCTTCTTCTCGATCATCTTGATGATAAGATCGCAGAAATCAGAACGTGTGATGTCCGTTGTGTAATTGCTGTTAACATGTTCGGGAACGAGGTCTGCTTCAAGAGCCTTGAGGATCTCTTCCTTTGCCCATGCAGAAGGCTCGCCGTTAAGTGTGGGAGCTACGGGGGCAGGTGTCGGGTCTGCAGGTGTGGGAGCTTCGATAGGTGCAAGCTCAGCATAATCAAAAGCCTTGTCGCCTTCTACGAGTGCCATACCGTCAAACCAAACCGTACCGCTCATTGCTACCCAAGATCTCATACAGAACTGAACAAATGCATCTTCAACTTCGGGCATTGTGAATGTAATGCTCATCTGAGTCCAATCCTTTGTACCGGATAAAGCCATACCCGAACCTGTTTCTTCGATAACAGCATGAGTTTTCTTCCAGAAAACGATATTCAGATCAGCTCCGCCGCCGTCCATAGCCATAAGCTTATTTGTCTTTACATAGCAAGAAAACGTATACGTTTTACCTGCTGTAAGCTCTGATGCATCCATTATTGGGGATACATATATATGCTTATGATCTTTGCTGGGCTTTATTCTGATGGATCTTGTTCCGTACTTTACAGTTTCCGTATCAAAGAACATATAGTCGGACGGGAACCAGCCGCCTTCGATGTTTTCGCCGCCGTCTACCCATGAGCCGAGTGCGGGAGCGGGGCAGTTTTCCACATAATCTACCATATATCCGCTTTCAAAAATATCGTCCGACGTTTCTTCATCTATCGTCAAAAGATTTGCTGTCTGTGCGCTACCGCCGAAGCCTGCGCAAAGGGAGAGAAGAGTTGCGATCGTTAAAACTAAAGCTAACAGTTTTTTCATAAAATACCTCCAATAATTTAACCTTCAAGGATCTTTTCTATTTTTGCATCAACCAAAGGAGCTAAGCGCTCTGCCGTTGAAGACCACGGCTCACCGAGACGGGTAAAGAACCAGATATCGCCCCAATATTCACTAACTTCAAACGCCGCCCACGTTATGCTTACAGGGTATCTGTCCTCTTGGAACATATACTCTTCGATAAGGTCAGCAATTGCGTTGGATTCCCAAAGATTTTCCTTGCGTGTTTCATCGTCGTAGTAAATAGCTTCATCCGTGTTGAGCACATCGTAGCGCTTTGCGCACATATATGCCGCCGCACCCTGCGGATTGGGAGCATCCTTTGACAAAATAATATTGCCGAATTCTTCTTTTACGTAATACTTATCAGCTTGTGCATCTCTCGGCCACGGAACAACAGTAACTCTGTCGCTGAATATCATATCAGTAAAGCTTGCTCTGTACCAAAGAGGTCCGAGATACATGGCGATATTTCCTGCCGCAAAGGTTTCTCTGCTGTCAGATTCCTCGTTTACAACGCCGTCAGCGTAAAGAGAAACGAAGAAATTTACGGCGCGAGATACGTTTGAGGAAAGAATGTTGTTTGTGGCAGTGCCGTCGGAGTTGTACGTTACAAAATCAACGCCTGTTGTAAAAACAAATGCGTTAGGCTCGTCAATTGCTAAGCCGTAGATCTCTGCCGTGCCGTCGCTGTCCTCGTCAAGAGTAGTTGCAAGAGCACATTCTCTCAATGTTTCCCAAGTCCAATTGCCTTCCTCATAGTATTCCATCGGAGTTTTGGCGTCAAGCTGTTCAAATATGTCCTTGTTTACCCATATTATGTTGTCGTGGCGCGCACCCTTAGATTCGATGAAATAGTAATTTCCGTTCATCGCAAAGTTTTTCAGCGACGATTCAAGTCCCGTCCAAAGACCGATCGAAAAGTCAATGTAATTGTTCCATGCGTCAATATAGCCTTTTGTTACAAGAGCGGGCATAAACGAGCCCCACATAACGTCTGGAGCATCTCCGCCCATTACCATGGATACGAGCTTGCGCTGTTTGTCATTGTTATCAACGACAACACTTTCGTACTGCAAGCCGTATACATCGCGCAACGCGCTGAAATGACCTGCATCGGGCTGTGCAACCTCATAGTGATTAAGAATGCGAATGATGTTGGATTTGAACTCGTAGGCAGGCAGACGAAGATTCATATCGCCGTTTGCGCCCTTGTAGTTCATCCATTTGCCGCCCTCGGTAAGATCGATCTCTTCCTTGGTCGGCTCTGTGTCAGGTGTCGGTGTTGCGTCGCCCTGTCCGCCTTGTGCACCGCAAGCTACCGCTGTAAACAGCATTGCAAGCGCAAGTAAAAGTGCCAGGATTTTTTTCATTGTTTTGCCTCCTTTAATTATTCTTTATACTTTCAGCAAGCTTTTCATTTGCCTGCTGTATGTATCCAAGGATTTGAGCACGAAGCTCGGGAACATCGTCCAAAGATGTATCTGCCGCCAAGCCGACACCGCCCATTACCCAAACGCAAGAAAGCGGTGTTTGGGTTGCGACTATTGCGTCGATTATAACCTCGGCGTTCTGACGGTGAGGCTCTTTTTCATATCCGCTGAATTCACCGATAAACAAAGCCTTTCCGTTTTCCCTCGCAACCTTATTATACGCGGTAAAAAGTCCTTCAAACGTCTCTGAGCCTTCAAAACGCTCCAACAGCTCATATGTATGTATGCTCATGGTATCGTAAGGGTCGGGGTTTTGAAGTA
This sequence comes from Oscillospiraceae bacterium, assembly GCA_015067075.1. Taxonomy (GTDB): domain Bacteria; phylum Bacillota; class Clostridia; order Oscillospirales; family SIG530; genus SIG530. The sequence continues at coordinate 3,047 of SVND01000077.1, read as the reverse complement.
AAAAGATCTCGCTCATTTGGCTTTCTGTATCGCGTTGCCAGGTGTTATATTTATACTGATGCCATTGCGACGGTCTGGGCTCGCTGTTTCCCGTGCTGAGAATTCGGTCATAAGGGTCAAGCTCCCTTACAAGCTCCGCCCACTGTGCCATTACGGGGAACATCTTATCGGTAAATATATCGTCGTTTTCATCGCGGTACGGACGAGTACCAAGATGCTGGGTAGTTGTTTCGCCATGGAAATCAGCTCTGTTAGGAAGATCAGCCGACAGGCTTACTTCGTTGCTGAATTCCCAACCCCAAATAGCGGGGCTGTCCTTATATCGGTTTACAACAGTCGTTGTATAATCCGTCATAAACTTGCGAGTTTGGCTTTCGGGATCATACCATGCGCTTCTCGGCTCATCAAAGCAGTCGGATACAGCTTCAAAATTGAAAAATACAGAGCAGATAAGACCGATTCCGTATTCCTCGGCTTTTTGAACGGCTTTATCCCAAAAAGCATAGAATGTCTTCATATCGCTGAGCATCAGCTTATAATCGTTGGGCCAAAAAACGCCGAAGAATACTCTGCAATAATCAATTCCGTATTCATTCAGAATGGAATAAACTCTGTCACAGTCGTCAAAGCCGTTCAGGGGATCAAGGAAGCAAGATTGCAAGCCCGAAACGTAGTTTACGCCTATGGATGCATAGGGCTCGCCCTCATGCATCAAAGTTCCGTTTTCCATATACAAACCGGGACGAAGCTTAAAAGAAGTTGTGGGAACGTATTTATCAAGTCCGAGATCTATCTCAAGCTGTGTCATTCCCGTTGTATCTTTAACAGGTGTGGGAGAAGGCGTATCGGTAGGAGTCGCCTGCTGTGTCGGCTCAGGCGTAGGCGTCGCTTGGCCGCTTGACTCTGCTCCGCACGATACGAGCGCAAACAGCATGACCAGCACCGTTAAAATGGATATTATTCGCTTCATATTTTTCTCCTATTCATTTTTTGCCGCAATGTGCATCATCATTAAATCAACCATTTCAGTTGTCGTAAAGGGAGGATGATTGAAAAATACTCGCGTCTTGTCTCCGATGGGATCTGTCCATTCCTTTGCGATGCCGTCTGTGCCGACCATAATGCCGACGATAGAGCCTACTGTTGCGCCGTTGCAGTCTGTATCATAGCCCTGCTGTACCGCCATGCAAATGGATTTTGTGAAATCGCCGCCGCCGTAAAGGAGCGCCGCAGTGACAAGCTCTGCGTTCGGTATGGTGTGAACTGCATCGTGGGGCTTGTATTCATCGTAACGGCTATGGAAGTCCTTGAAAAATTCGTCGTATGTCTTTCCGTCTTTATATTGCTTTACAACGTATTCAAGCTTTTCATAAAGGCGTGAGGTTGCGGGGATGTAAGACATTCCGCATTCAACGATCTTTTCCACAGAGGAGCAAACAGCCGCCTTTGCGATCATCGCCGCAACGTACATCTCCCCGTAAATACCGTTTTTAACGTGGGAAACGCGCGCATCGCGCCATGCCATTTCTGCCGCCATCTTCGGATCGCCCGGATTTATATAGCCAAAGTAGTCAGCTCTTATCTGCGCACCTATCCATTCTCTGAACGGGTTTTTATAAAGTGCTGTATCGGGTGCATAGTAGCCTGCAACCATGTTGCGGTATGCTATCTTTTCAGCCGTTGCATAGCAGTACATTGTTTGATTACCCTTCCACCAGTTGCAAACGTCCTTCGATGAAAAGTTTCTGCCATACTGATGTACTATGGATGCCGCCATGCAGGTGAAGTTTATATCGTCATCTCCGATAAAGCCATCCGTCAGCATATCTGCATACGTTTTTGTGCGCAAGGGGAATTCAAAGCTGTCATAAAAAGCATCGTCAACATCCTTGCTCGTAATATAGCGATGCATGGGATAATTGCCCGAACGCTTCAAAAGTGTATGAAGCTCCTTAGTTTTTATGCACTCAACAGGCTGACCGAGCATACAGCCTGCCAAGCGGCCTCGCCAAGCGGCGGTAAGCTTATCGCGAAGTTGTTCGTCAGTCAAAACGGTGTCGTCACTTGCCGTAAGGTCATCGTTGCATAAAAGCTTGATGGTTACTAAATCGTCGGGCTCACGGTAATGATAATCCTCGCGCATGGGCGCGTTATACAAAATGGAATAAATAACGTTTGCAAGGTCTTCTTTTTCCGCGCTCTTTTTGTAATTTGCAACTGCTTTTACAATGTCGTGCAGTTCTTCCACGTCTCTTCCTTCGTCCAAAGCCTGCATATAGTCAGTATAAACGTCGGGAGCGTATGATTCCCAGATCTCAAGCTCCTGATACGAAGGAACAGGACTGTCCTGATGTCTGAGTGTTTCTATGGAACGGTAGTCGGAAAGATCGTTGAGCCAATCAAGAGATACGTTAAACATCTTTGCTATCTTGATCATATTGTCAAGATCGGGATATGCAACTCCGTTTTCCCAGCGCTGAACTGCTTGTCGCGAGACAGCGAGCTTTCCTGCAAATTTTTCCTGCGAAAAGCCAACTTTATGTCTTATTAGATAGATTTTGTCACTGAGCATTTTTATTCCTCCCAAGTTTAAAGGTCAAGTAAATTATAATGCTTTTTTTCGATTTTTACAAGCAACTTTGAATAGCTTTTTTGTGCAAAGCGCGATATGGACAAAAGGTGCTCGTCCGTCGTATGGGAGAACAACTCGTCGCAAGCGATGCTATGGCACACGAAGTGTGGCTGAGGAAGAGAAAGCATTGTCACCTATGATGGTAATAGAGGCGGTTTTGGACAGTCGTCCTCGACTGTCTAAAAGCAATGGCGTGGAAAAAGCCTCGCCCTTTGGGTAGCGAAGCGGCGTAATGCGCAAAAAACGCGAGCGTGGCTGAGTCGCAGCGAGACAGGTGGTACAGCGTAGCTGTGACGGAGAGGGCGTTACTGGACAGGCATCTCGACTGTCCGAAAACAACAGCGTGGAAAGAGCCTTCCCCTTGAGGAGAAGGTGTCAGCTTTAGCTGACGGATGAGGTGTCTACGATAGTTTTT
>SVND01000076.1 GCA_015067075.1 Oscillospiraceae bacterium | reverse complement strand
AAAGCAGTTTGATGATCTTTGATCGCCATGCGGATCTAAAATATAAGTATGGATCGAGAAATTTTTGGTGCCGCGGCTACTATGTAGACACAGTGGGTAAAAATAAAAAGGTCATAGCAGAATATATCCGAAATCAGTTGGAAGAGGATTATGCCGCGGATTCGCGCAGCATAAAAGAGTACACCGACCCGTTTACGGGTAGCAAGAATAAGTAGGCAAAAATAGACAGCCGCACGAGAGCGGCTGCCTGAGATGGTAATGCGGTGCCAAAATTCTGTACCCCTTTCAGGGGTTAGGCCGGTAATTGCCCCTTCCAGGGGCTGTGCAAACCACCAGTTTACTGGTGGTTATGATTTATTCTCGTTTTTGCGTGCTGCTTCAGATGCGGCAACAGCGTTTTTATATGTCTGTCTTGTGTGGCGAACGTCGTTTATCGCCGCAACAAGTGATTCATCAACGTTTTTAAGTACGTTTTCAACGTAATCGTTGGTAGAAGATCTGATCTCCTTAACCTGATTTCTCGTCTGTGTCATAATTTCGTTTGCACGAGCCTGAGCCTGCTTTACGATCTCGCTTTCGCTGATAAGCTGTTGTGCCTTTTCTTCCGCAACTCTTACTGTAAGCTCAGCTTCTTTCTTTGCAGATGAAAGGATGCTGTTTCTATCGGCAACGATACTGCGCGCCTGATTGAACTCCTGAGGCATGGACATACGAAGCTCTGTCATAAGGTCACGAAGCTTCTCTACGTTAACAACACTTTTGCCGCCCGAAAAAGGTACCGTCACAGCCTTATCAAGTGTTTCCTCCATTAAATCAAAAATTTGTTCTGTCGTCATTTCTTTTCCTGCCATTTCCGTTTACATCCTTTCTATATATTTCTTAATTTATTTTCAACTGTTTCTTTGATCTCAGCAGGTACAAATTCCGAGATATCTCCACCGTTTTTCGCCACATCGCGAACGATACTTGAGCTGAGATACATATAATTTATATCTGTCGTTAAAAACACCGTTTCCGCTTCGGGGTTAAGCTTTTTATTTGTAAGTGCCATCTGAAATTCATATTCAAAATCAGACATAGCGCGCAAGCCTCTGATAATTATCTGCGCATCTTTTTTCCTTACATAATCAGCCAAAAGCCCGTCAAAGCTCTCAATTTCCAAATTATCTATCCCCGTCACCGATCTTCTGATAAGCTCAACGCGCTCCTGCTCGGTGAAAATAGGACTTTTTCTTGAGTTTTTAAGCACCGCAACTATGAGCTTGTCACAAAACTTCGATGCACGTTTTATTATATCAAGATGTCCCTGTGTAATGGGATCAAAACTACCGGGATATACACCGATCTTCGCCATTAAACGTTTTCTCCTTTGCGATAATAACTAACACTCGTTTTTCCGTAATTATTCTTTTTACATTTAAAAAATTCGCCTATTTGCTCCGGAAGCTCTTTTTCAGCTGAGCTTTCCGCAATGATCACACCGAAATCAGCCATAATATCAAGAGAAATAAGCATATTCAGCGCATCAAGCAAAGTTTCGCCTGCGTAAGGCGGATCAAGAAAAGCGATGCCTATTTTATTTTTAAGCCTTCCGCTTTTCAAAAGCGCAAATGCGTCCATATTATATACATTCGCCTTTTGGGCAAGCTTTGTCAGCGAAAGATTTTCCTCAACGATCTTTACGGCATCGGGGTTACTGTCGGCAAAAACGCAGCTTTGTGCGCCTCTGCTGAGCGCTTCGATTCCCATCTGACCGCTTCCCGCAAAAAGGTCAAGCACGTGCATTCCTTCAATATCAAATTGTATCGTATTGAAAACAGCCTGTTTTATCTTATCGGCGGTAGGTCTTGTTTCAAGTCCGTCAAGTGTTTTTAAATTGCGTCCTCTCGCAGTTCCGGTAATTACTCTCATTTTCCCTCTCAATGACAACGCTGTATATATTGTATAGCAAGTCACGTCCTCTTGTCAATCGGTTTTGCAAAATATTCTGTAATTTTTTTTGCGGCAGCTGAATTCATTCCATTAACTTCCAAAAGTTCATCGAAAGACGCTTTACTAATCGCTGTAATAGTTTTAAATTTCTTCATAAGCTCTTTCGCTCGCTTCGGACCGACTCCCTCGATATTCAAAAGCTCCGACTGCGACACGGTATACTTACGAAGCTTATTATGATATGTCTGAGAAAATCTGTGTACCTGCTCCTGAATTGCATATATCAGCGCAAAAGCATCTTTATCCAGCGCAAGCTCCGTTTCACCATCGGTAAGTGCGCGAGTTCTGTGCTTATCATCCTTTACCATGCCGTAAACAGGAACGCTTATCTTAAGCTCCGAAAGCACCTGCTTTATAACTGCCACATGACCTTTGCCGCCGTCGACCATAATAGCATCGGGCATTTTCGTAAATGATTCATCGCCTATTTTATATCTGGCAAATCTTCTTTTTACAGCCTCAGCCATACTGCGATAGTCATCCTGACCTTCAAAGGTCTTGATTTTAAAAGTTCTGTATTCCTTTTTATCGGCAACGCCGTCCGTAAAAACTATCATTCCGCAAACTCTTCCGAAATCAGCAGTATTTGCAATATCGTACGCTTCAATTCTTGAAAAAACGACTTCGCTTTCCGTCGCATATGCGAGCGCCGCAAGCTGCTGATCCGCTTTAGCTTCTTTACTGTTATATTTACGCAAAGCTTCAACAGCGTTTTCATCAGCTATGTCAATGAGCTTTACAAGCTGACCGCGTTTTGGTGAAAACAGCTCAACCTTGCGCTTTGCCTGCTCCGTAAGCCACGTTGATATCGCATCACAGTCCTCGGGAAGCTGACGCACTAATATTTGCGGCGGTACGTATTCACTTTCAGCGTAGTGCCTTTGTATTACCTCCGACAGTGCGCTTTTTTCATCCTCAATATCGAAAAGCCCGAAGCAATATGACTTTTTATCTTGAATTTGCCCATCTCTTACGACTAAAAGCAAAAAGCAGATGTTTCGCTCGTCACTTTTTACGCTGAATACGTCTGCATTTGTTTGCGGTGAAGCAAGCACGCTTTGCTTTTCTTTAAGTGCATTAACAGCCTTTAGCATATCGCGGTATTTCGCCGCCTTCTCAAAAGCAAGCTCGTCTGATGCGGCAAGCATTTTTTTCGACAGGCTTTCAGCCGTTTTTTTATAGTCCTTATTCAAAAAAAGCATCGCATCTTCAATGGAATCACGGTATTCCTGCGCCGATATTTCACGGGAGCACGGCGCTAAGCAGCGACCTATTGAAAAATTGAGGCAAGGACGCTTTGCTATGCGGGACATATCCTTTCCGCAGTCGGGCAAGCGAAATATCCTGTCCGCAAGCTCAATTATCTTTTTTGCCGAGCTGCTATAAGGACCGAAATATCTTGAGCCGTCATTTTTATACTTACGCTCAAGGGATAAAACGGGATATTCAGACTTTATATCAACTTTAATATAAGGATACGTCTTGTCATCCTTCAAAAGGATGTTATATTTAGGCTTGTACTTTTTTATCAGCGTATTTTCAAGCAAAAAAGCTTCCGTTTCCGTTGTAGTTAAAAAATACTCAAATTCAGAAACATTGGCAACCATTCTGCGCGTTTTTTCACTATGATTGGTGTCAGAGCCGAAATATTGAGTTACTCGATTTTTTAACGCCTTTGCTTTTCCTACGTAAATAACCGTGCCATCTGATGCTCGCATTATATATACACCCGGCAAAAGCGGCAGGCTATTAGCTTTTTCCTTAAGTTCAGCCTTAGTCATAATTAAAAACAATGCAATACCAACCGGGATTTACGCCGGCAAGGTATTGCATAAAAGCCTTTCCGTATGTGTTTATCGCTCGTTAAAATTATTAGCGATCAATTCAAGCATAGCCTTAACAGCTTCCTCTTCATCTACACCGTCGGCAATAATATTTATTGTTGATCCCTTTGCAACGCCAAGAGATAAAACGCCGAGAAGACTTTTTGCATTTACGCGGCGTTCTTCTTTTTCAACCCAAATAGACGACTTGAACTCATTCGCCTTTTGGATAAAAAATGTTGCCGGTCGAGCATGGAGACCAACTTGATTACTAATTACTGCTTCTCTTGAAAACATTATTCACCGCTCCTTATCTATATTAAAAGCTATTATTATATTCAATACTGTAATAATACCAAAAATCTTGCAATAAATCAATAGTATTTTTGAAATTTCCACTAAAAATTTTAATTTTTTTTCTTCTTTTTATTTTTTTGAGGCTTTTCAACCGCTTTTTTAAGCAAAAGCGTAAGCTTTCGCTTTTCCTGCGGCGTCAAATGCTTGATATTGTTTTTATCTTTAACATACTCTTTCAAATAAAGAAGATCGTCATTGGAAAGAGGTGCCGATAAAATCATATCAACACGTCTTGCAAGCGTTACCTCAAGGCTTTTTTCACGTCGCCATTTTGCAATTTTGCCGTGGTCGCCGCTTTGTAAAACAGCAGGAACCTGTTTTCCCTCGTATTGCGCAGGACGTGAATATTGGGGATGCTCCAAAAGCCCGTTAAAATGGCTTTCCTCTGTATAGCATTCCTCGTCAGCCAAAACGCCGTCGATCATGCGTGCTACCGTGTCAACAATAGCCGCCGCACCGATCTCGCCGCCTGTCATTACGAAATCTCCAAGGGAGATCTCTTCGTCAACGATAAGCTCAATTGCCCTTTCATCAACGCCCTCATAATGACCGCAAAGCAGAGTCAGATTTTTCTTTTCCAAAAGCTCAATTGCTTTTTTTTGATTAAAAACCTTGCCTCGCGGAGAAAGATACACAACGTACGGCTTTTCACCAATCTGCTGGCATATTGCTTTATAGCAATCGCATATTGGCTGAGCTTGCATGACCATACCGAAGCCGCCGCCATAGGGATAATCATCTACCTGCTTTTGGCGGTTGATCGTATAATCGCGGATATTGTGATAATTTATAGATAAATAACCGTTCTCTTGCCCTTTACCGATTATGCTTGTATCAAGCATAGCGGAAACGGCATCGGTAAAAAGAGTCATTATATCAAATCTCACTGTCAAACATCCCTTCGATAGGTGTCAGCAAAATGACGTTTTCCTCAAAATCTATCAGCTTTACAAACTCATCCACGGCAGGTACAAGATGGTCCTTGCCGTCCTCAGACGTAATTCTGTACACCATAGATGCAGGCAAAGCAAGCACCTCGGCAAGTGTGCCGTATACTCTGCCGTTATCGGCATCCTTTACAGTCATACCAATAAGATCGGCGTAAAAATACGAGCCCTTGGGAAGCTTTATGTCGTCTCTGTTGAAATAAAGCACGGTCGTGCGAAGCGTTGCCGCCTGCTCAACGGTATCTATCCCTTTAAGCTTGAGAATCATTCTGTCTTCGCCTTGAAAACGCCTTTTTTCGACCTCGTACGAGTTTCCTTTTTCATCATAGAGAACACGCAATTTCTTTGCGTATTGCGGCTCAGTCCATATCTCAAATTTCACTTCTCCCGCAAGTCCATGCGAATTATTTATTCTTCCGCATTCCAAAAAACGTTCGTCCATTTTATCTCTCCATACACGCTATGTGGTATAAATTAAAGCATAAGACAGACGAGCTTTTTTCACTCGCCTGTCTCATTAAATTACTCAGCGATAACTACGTTTACACGTGCGTTTTCGCGGCTTGCCGCTGCCTTCATAAGGGTACGGATAGCCTTAGCTATTCTTCCCTGTCTGCCGATGATCTTGCCCATATCAGACTGAGCAACGCGCACCTCAAAAACGATTTCGCCATCCTTTTCAGATTCAGTTACTGTGACCTGATCGGGAAATTCGACGAGAGACTGTATAATGTATATAAGAACATCCTTCACGGATATCATTCCTTTCTGATGGAAATTTTATGCTATAAGCGAGCCTGCCGCATCTTTTGACGCAGCAGGCTGCGTAAAAAAGCATAAATTACTTGTTGATGGACTTAAGCAAAGCCTTAACTGTATCTGTGGGCTGTGCACCGTTCTTGATCCAATTTTCTGCTTTTTCGGCATCAATGCGGATCTCGGCGGGATTTGCAAGCGGATTGTAGAAACCGATCTCTTCGATGAATCTGCCGTCACGAGGATATCTGGAATCTGCAACTACGATACGGTATGTCGGAGCCTTCTTAGCACCCATTCTTCTAAGTCTGATCTTAACCATTACTGTTTCACCTCCAAAGCCTTATTAATATATATCAAGGTAAATTTTTACCGTGACCGACTATCTGTGTTTTTTCTTCTTTTTATGATGGTGTGAGCTCGGCTTTCCAAATCCGCCAAGCTTTTTCATCATCTTTTTAGACTCTTCAAAGCGTTTTAAAAGTCTGTTTACATCCTCGACCTTCATACCGCTTCCTGCCGCAATTCTGCGCTTGCGAGATGGATTGATAATGTCAGGGTTTTCCCTTTCGGCATCTGTCATTGAATGGATAATTCCTTCAACGCGCGCCATCTCCTTGGGATCGAATTTCACGTCCTTAAGAGCATTTTTATCAATACCCGGTATCATTTCAAGCAGCTTATCAAGCGGTCCCATTTTCTTGACGTTTGCAAGCTGTTCAAGAAAGTCGTTGAAATTAAAGGAATTTGTACGCATTTTCTGCTCAAGCTTTTCAGCAGCTTTCGCATCAAATTCCTGCTCCGCTTTTTCAATAAGCGTAAGCACGTCGCCCATGCCGAGAATACGGGATGCCATTCTGTCGGGATGGAACTGTTCAAGATCGGACAGCTTTTCGCCGACACCTGCAAATTTTATGGGCTTGCCTGTTACGTATCTTA
>SVND01000016.1 GCA_015067075.1 Oscillospiraceae bacterium | reverse complement strand
AGAAGTGCAATGCACAAGTCAATGTCAAGTGGATGAACGGCACAACCGAGATCTACAATGAGGACATCAACTCCGGTTCCGTTCCTTCCTTCAAGGGCGAAACGCCCACAAAGACCTCCGACGCTTCCGGTCACTACACCTTCGCAGGTTGGGCAACCAGCGAAAACGGTGATGTTCTTAATCCTCTTCCTGCAGCAACAGCAGATGTAACCTACTACGCGGTATTTACTGCTGTCGCTCACGACTATGAAGTTAAAGACGGCAAGCATTCCTGCTCCGGCTGTGGATACATTATGGGCTCTTGCGCCGATGAGGCTCCTTCTGACCACAAGTGCGACGTTGGCGGCGAGGATTACGCTTGCCATCAGGGCACGCTGAGCCATATACCCCAGAAGGATGCAACCTGCAACGAAGCAGGCTACGAAGCATACTACAAGTGCTCCTGCGAAAAGCTTTATTCCGATGCACAGGCACAGAATTTAATCGACAACCCTGTAGAGATTCCCGCAACCGGTCATACCCCCGCAGATGACGACGGCGATTGCACTACCGCAATCGAGTGCTCCGTCTGCGGAACCGTGACCACTCCTGCAAAGGATTCTCACACTCCCAAGGCTGACGACGGCGATTGCACCACTGCGATCGAGTGCTCTGTTTGCGGCACTGTGACCACTCCTGCAAAGGATGCTCACACTCCCGCTGCTGACGACGGCGATTGCACTACCGCAATCAAGTGCGTGAACTGCTCCAAGAATGCAGTTGAGGGCAAGACTCACGTAGACGGCGACGACAAGAACCACGTTTGTGATAACGCCGGCTGTACCGTTGACAACGTAGACGGCGGCCACACCCCCGCTGCTGACGACGGCGATTGCACTACCGCGATCTACTGTACCGAGTGCGGCGCGGAAACCACCGCGGCCAAGACTCACGTAGACGGCGACGACAAGAACCACGTTTGTGATAACGCCGGCTGTACCGTTGACAACGTAGACGGCGGCCACACCCCCGCTGCTGACGACGGCGATTGCACTACCGCGATCTACTGTACCGAGTGCGGCGCGGAAACCACCGCGGCCAAGACTCACGTAGACGGCGACGATAATAACCACGCTTGTGATAACGCCGGCTGTACCGTTGACAACGTAGACGGCGGCCACACCCCCGCTGCTGACGACGGCGATTGCACCACCGCGATCTTCTGTACCGAGTGCGGCGCAGTAACAACTGCAGCAAAGTCTCACGGTGCGAATGGATTCACTTATAGCCAGAACGGTACTCCTGTCAACACTCATAAAAAAATCTGTAAAGATTGCCAAAAAGTCGTTGAAGCAGATGCAACTTGTGAATTTGATGATAAGCACGAATGCAAGTCCTGCAAAGCGATAGAGCGTATGCTCGTTACATTAAAGAACGGTGAGGATACGCATGCTTCTGTTTACATTACTTATAATACATCTATCGGTCTTACAGGTGTAACTATTCCTGCGGCACCTAATGGTAAGGATGTTGGACATACCTTCGGTTGGTATACTGCTGAGAGCATTAAGATTGAGAACGGAACGATTATTACATCCGACACCGTTGCATATGCAACTTGGACACCAATCAAATACATCGTCACATGGACAATAAACGGCGAAACATACAATACTGAAGAGGTTGCTTACGGTAGCACCATTACAGCTCCTGTATACAACGCATCTGAGGGTTACAGCTTCTCCGGCTGGGATGTTCCTGCAACAATGCCTGCAGAGGATATTACTCTTGACGCAACTCTTACGGTAAACAGCTACACCGTCACCTGGAATGTGAACGGCGAGACCTTCACCACCACCGATGTCAAGTACGGCGAAGCCGTCACCGCTCCCGCCTATGCCACCCCCGAGGGTCATACCTTCTCCGGTTGGAGTAATATTCCTACAGCAATGCCTGCTGAGGATATCACCATGGAGGCGACTCTCACGATCAACAAGTATACTATCACCTTTGAAAATACCGGTGATATCGCATACCTGGCTATTACCGAGAATTACGGTACTGACATTGCTCCTATTGCAGATCCCGCTCGATTTGGTTATATCTTTGCAGGTTGGGATGTTGAAATCCCCAACACTATGCCTGCTGAGGATCTGACCATTACGGCTCAGTGGACAGCTATGAATGGCTGGAACAAGGTCGGCGACGTTTGGTACTATTTCACCAATGCTGAGCCCGCCAAGGGTATCACCCGCGTTCCTTATCCCACGGTAGCAATAAACGGCAATACTTACGAGAGCCCCGAACCTAATGCTGACGACAAATTCATTGATTATTCCAGTGCGTGGTTTATTTTCGATGAAAACGGCAAGTTCGAGTATACAACGAACGGCATGGTTGACCACAACGGCACGAAGCGCTATGCTGTCAACGGTATGATCCCCTGGCACTACGGCCTTGCTACCGACGGTACCGATTACTACTACTTCATCGGTGATACCGATAACGGCGGCAACATCATGGCTACCGGTGATGCTTATATGATCAGAGCTAACGGTCTTACCATTAACGGCAAGACAACTGTAGCGAATGGTGGTTACACCTTTGATGCAAACGGTAAGCTCTGCCTGTATGACAGTGTTGTTAAGGTAGGAGAAGCTTTAAGATACTACAGCAACTACTGCTACACAGCAAAGAACGGTCTTATTAATGTAGAAGTCGGCGGAGCTTATAAGTATATCTATGTAAGAAGCTCCACTTCTCAGCTTGTTGCTAATAGAAACTACTATGTAGCAGGCGAAGGCATCGTTAAAGGCTACTATGACTTCGATGAGAACGGATACATGCTCAATCCGATCTCTTCTGAAAAGAACGGTATCTATTTCGAAGACGGCGCTTACTATTATTATGAAGGCGGCGTAAAAGCTTACAAGGGTCTTATCAAGTACACAGGCAAAGCCTCCGACGATACTGAGTACAACAATGCTTATATCTACGTTCGCTCCAACGGAAAGCTTGCTACAGGTAAGTATTGGATCACCAAGTCTAATGGCTTGCTTGAGGCTAAGACATATTCCTTCAGCGACAAGGGTATCATGGACATCCGTGACGGAATCGTTGAAGAAAACAATAGCTTGTACTACTATGAAAATGGTATTCTCGCTTGCGGAAAGGGTCTTATCAAGATTGATGACAACTACTACTATGTAAGAAGCAGTGGTGAAGTTGTAAACAACCGCGAATATTGGATATCCAACACCAATGGCTACGATGTTCTCGCAAAGCTTTATAGCTTCGATAATAAAGGCGTAATGCTTAATGTCGAAGAGCTCAACACAAGCCTTAACGGTGTAGTAGACGGTTATTACTATGTTGACGGTCAGATCCAGTATGGAGCAGGTCCTATAAAGTGGGAAGACAACATCTATTATGTCCGTTCCAACGGTATGGTTGCAAAAGGTACATATTGGACGACAACTGAAAACGATTTACTTAATTCTCATATTCATATATTTGATGAAACAGGAAAGCTTATAAAGTAATAAAAACAGCGTAATTTCTGAATAATTTATTTAAACAGAATGAGGGCTCTGTCTCGTTTTGAGCGGGCAGAGCCCTTTGCTGTTATTTTACATAAGGTTACTATTTTTTCAGCGGCTTTATGTAAAATAACAGACTATAATCAGTTGAAAGAGAAGTGATATATATGGAAAAAAAGGATACAAGTGATATTAATACAGCGGAGAAAAACGAAGCAGAGCAAGCTATGGAACTGCCGTCGACGAGCAATTCAGATACACACAGACATCATACTCATAGTAGTCACAGAACACATGGAAGCAGACAGAGCGGAAAAATAAAACACTTTTTAAGGGAAAATAAAAAATACTTAACTCATGCAGCGATTATTCTTGTTTTGATCATTAGCTTTATTATAGTCGGCGCTATAATGGACAGCCGCGATGTTTTTATGGCGAATAATGGTAACGGAGCTGTTTCTGACGGAAAAATAACGCCCACAGGGGAAGCACTACAGTTCAGCATACCGAATTTCGATGAAGATGTTGTTATAGTCGGCCCTGCAGTTGAAGAATTTATGAATGCTGATTCATCTGTATCTGTAAAAAGCGTATATAGGAAATATAAAATCATAAGCGACAGATTAGACGTTGGCTTGCCCGTTAAGCTTTCCTATGAAATAGATAGCATTCCGACGGGAAGGGAAGTAGAAACCGTTCGCTATATTGTTGCGGATAATGATAAATTCGATGACCCTATAGTATATACTATTGACGGAAAAGCTACCGAGATGGATGTTTATCATTTGAAGACGGGAACGCAGTACTATTATAAGGTAGAGGTGACCGTTGACAGCGGTTTGAAAAAATCTGTAAACGGTAGCTTTAAAACTGCAGATACGCCAAGAGTGCTGACTTTAAATGGAGTATACAATTTGCGCGATATAGGCGGCTGGAAGACGACGGACGGACAAACAGTTAAGCAGGGACTACTTTACAGGGGCTGTGAAATAGACGGCGCTGTTGTGCCTGCCTATAAAATATCTGACGAGAGCGTAAATACGATGCTCACGGAGTTTGGCATAAAAATGGATATGGATCTCAGACTTTCCTCTGATAATGTGCGTGGAACTGATGCCTTGGGTGAAACAGTACGGCATAAGTATTACGGCGCGGCGATGTATGCGAATATTCTTAAGGAAAGAAATTCAGAGCCGATAAGAGAGATCTTTTCAGATTTAGCCGATGCTAATAATTATCCCATATATATGCACTGTACATATGGTGTTGATAGAACGGGCACGATATGCTATGTGCTCGAAAGTCTCCTTGGCGTGGAAGAAGGATCATTGATGAAGGATTATCAGCTGTCGGGCCTTCATCATGGTGATGTTTCATCTGATTTAATGAGCACGTTTGTTGAAAAATTTAAAAAATTACCGGGAGATAGCTTGAAGACTAAAGCTGAGGGGTATTTGCTGTCTATAGGTGTTACGGAAGAACAGATAGAAAGCATCCGCAGTATCTTTCTTGAAGGATAGTAAATACTATTTTTAAAACATTCACAAAGCAATTGTGACGGGATACCTCGTTATAATTGCTTTGTTTTTATGACGATCATCACTATATAAACTGAAATTTATTATAAAATAATGCCTTGACAATATAAAAATTGCAAAGTATAATTATTGTAGAATTGCAGTTTTCGTAAAAGAAAGAAAAGAGGATGATAATATGCTGTTTTTCTATATACGCCACGGCGATCCCATATATGAGCCTGACTCGTTGACACCGCTTGGTGAAAAGCAGGCTGATGCGATCGCAAAAAGACTTGCCCGCTACGGAGTCGACAAAATATATTCATCAACATCTAACAGAGCGATTTTGACAGCAAAGCCTACCTGTGAGCTTACAAGGAAAAAGGCGGAGCTTCTTGATTTTTGCAACGAGAATTATGCATACGAGGATTTTACAATCGAAAAGGATGGACAAAAGCGTTGGATATTCCACGACAAAGAAATGAAGCTTCTTTTGACGGATAAATCTGTAACCGATTTGGGATTTAATTGGTACGAGCATGAGAGGCTTACCCAATTTAAAAAGGGAATGGATAGGGTGTTCAGCGAATCCTACGAGTTTTTCCTTTCCCTTGGCTATGAGCATATCCGCAATACGGGTAGATATAAAATCCATAAACACAACAATGAGCGCGTTGCTCTTTTTGCGCACCAAGGCTTTGGACTTGCTTTTTTAAGCACCGTTCTCGATATACCTTACCCTATGTTTGTCAACCATTTTGACACTACTCATACGGGACTTACGGTAATTGAATTTGGCAATGAAGATGGATATTCCATACCGAAGGTGCTTACACTGTCCAATGATGCCCATTTGTACGGTGACGGATTGCCGACAAAATATAATAACGCGTTGTATTTTTGATTGACAAAAGAAGAAAAACGTGGTAAAATGCTTCTGTGCATTGAAAAAAGTGTAATTTTATATTGAAGGAGAAAACTATGGGAAACAAATACGGTGATATGTTGGATTCTGCTTTCGGAGAGTATTATGAAAAGTTTAGAGCGCTTAACGCGCTTACAAAGGAAACGGCCGTTACCACAGAAGAGCTTTTTCCTGATGGACAAACTTTAGTAGATGCGGATCGCATGCATAAAATGCTCAGTGCGGGAATAGTCAAAAGAGTCGGTGTGAATAAATATTGGCTTAATGAAAAAATGGCTTCAGATTCCAAAGAGGTATTAAAGCAACGTCTTTTGGTTGTTGCAGCTGGTATTGTGCTTGGAATTGTGTTAGTACTTTTGAAAAAATTCGGCATCTTTTAAGCAAAGACGAAGCGAAGCTTATTTACAGGGTGATTTGGAAGCAGTTATATAAGCAAAGATAAAAAAAGAACGGTAACGTATTGAAAAAATGCGAATATTGTGATACAATTTAACATAATAAAGGTTACGGGGAAGGAGGTGCAGAAAATGGATATGCTGAAAAAGATTTGGCCCACTCCGTTTAAGATTGCTGAGAAGGATGCAACATCCTTTATAGTACAGCTTATAATCTTCATCGTAGTATGTGCTATCGCAGGTATACTTATCGGTATCCTTGCCAATATTCCTGTAATAGGAATTATTTTCTCGATTCTTGGAAGCCTTATCGAGCTCTATAGCTTTATAGGAATTATTCTTTGCATCGTAAAGTTCCTTGGCGTAATTAAATAAGATAAGAAACAGCTGTTGCATTTTTTTGCGACAGCTGTTTTTTATCTTGACAAATACGGATATGGGGTATATAATATACTTGTATGGGGTATGTTTAAATAAATGGAGGTGTGCGGAGTGGAACACAGTAAGCAGTGCTGTAATCGCATAAAAGAAAGAACGGAAAGTGAATATAAAAAGCTGATAAACAGACTTAACCGCATTGAAGGTCAAGTGAGAGGAGTACGCGGAATGGTGGAAAAAAGCGCGTATTGTACGGATATACTTATTCAGGTGTCTGCAATAAATGCGGCGCTTGATGCTTTCAGTAAAGAACTTTTAGCGGAGCATATACGAACCTGCGTTGCAAACGATATAAGAGAAGGCAAGGACGAAACTGCCGAGGAGCTTATAGAAACGCTGAAAAAGCTTCTTTGATAAGGAGATGATAAAGTGGAAAAATACGATATAACGGGGATGAGCTGTGCCGCGTGCAGTGCAAGAGTGGAAAAAGCTGTTTGCGCAGTTGACGGTGTAACGTCGTGCTCGGTAAATCTGCTGACAAATTCCATGACCGTTGAAGGTACGGCGAGCGCGCAGGAAATAATAAGCGCCGTTGAAAAAGCAGGCTACGGCGCGGCACAAAGTGACAATAAAAGCGATATAAAGCCTGAAAAAAAAGATACTTTAGAGGATAGGGAAACACCGAAGCTTGTAAAAAGACTTATTGCATCTCTGTGCTTTTTAACTCCGCTCATGTATGTCTCCATGGGGCATACGATGTGGAGCTTTCCGCTTCCGAATGCGCTGGCTGAAAACCCTATTGCGATAGGTCTTGCTCAGCTTTTGCTTGCGGCGACAGTGATGGTTATAAACCAAAAGTTTTTCATAAACGGCTTTACAAGCCTTTTGCGTGGAGCGCCGAATATGGATACTCTCGTTGCGCTGGGCTCGGGTGCATCCTTTGGCTATAGCGTTTATGCGCTTTTTGCCATGACGAGCGCACAGCTTGCAGGAAACGCGCAGGCTGTCATGGAATATATGCATGAGTTTTATTTTGAGTCTGCGGCGATGATACTTACGCTTATAACCGTAGGAAAAATGCTGGAAGCGAGGGCAAAGGGGAAAACGACGGATGCTCTTAAAGGTCTTATGAATCTTGCTCCGAAAACTGCTCGTGTTATCCGTGACGGAAAAGAGATAACTGTTTCTGCGGCGACGGTGAAAAAAGGCGATATTTTTGTGGTGCGCTCAGGGGAAGCTATACCTGCTGACGGCGTAGTCATAGAAGGCGAGTGCGCTGTAAACGAGTCTGCGCTCACAGGAGAGAGTATACCTGTGGATAAAGGCGTAGGTGATGCTGTTTCTGCGGCGACGACGAATACGACTGGCTATGTTAAATGCGAGGCAACGCGTGTCGGTGAGGATACAACGCTGTCGCAGATAATTAAAATGGTGAGCGATGCCTCTGCAACTAAAGCGCCGATAGCCAAGGTTGCCGATAGGGTATCGGGTGTTTTCGTGCCTGTTGTCATATCTATTGCTGTGATAACGGCGATAGTGTGGCTTGCAGTTGGTCGCGAAGTCGGATTTGCTTTGGCAAGAGCCATATCCGTGCTTGTAATAAGCTGTCCGTGCGCGTTGGGACTTGCAACGCCTGTAGCCATAATGGTGGCGAGCGGTGTTGGTGCGAAAAACGGCATACTTTTTAAAAATGCTGTTGCTATTGAGGAAACGGGCAAGGTGAAAATAGTTGCCCTTGATAAAACGGGGACTATAACGTCGGGCGAGCCTTCTGTTACGGATATTGTCGCGCTTGGCGGATACACGGAGCGACAGCTTTTGCAAATGGCGGCGGCTATTGAAAGCAGAAGTGAGCATCCGCTGGCGAAGGCGATTGTGAAAAAGGCTGAAAAAGAAGGCGTAAGCTGTGACGGTGAAGGCGTTTCGGATTTTAAAACGCTTGTGGGAAGCGGTGTTTCAGCTCTTTATAACGGCGAAATGCTTTACGGCGGAAAGTATGAGCTTGCAAATGAATATGCGGAAATTGACAGTACAACATCTGATATGTGTGCCGAGCTTTCACAGCAGGGAAAAACGCCGCTTTATTTTGTATACGCAGACAAGCTTGCAGGCGTTATAGCCGTGGCAGATGAAATAAAACAGGACAGCCCCGAAGCAATAAAACAGCTTAAGCAAATGGGAATACAAGTTGTAATGCTTACGGGCGACAACGAAAAGACAGCAAACGCCGTAGGAAAAGCGGCAGGCGTTGACAAGGTGATAGCGGGAGTTTTGCCTGACGGCAAGGAAAAGGTCATTCGCGAGCTTAGTAAAAACGGCAAGGTTGCCATGGTTGGCGATGGAATAAACGATGCCCCTGCGCTGACAAGAGCTGATATAGGCATCGCTATCGGTGCAGGAAGCGATATAGCCATTGATGCGGCTGACGTTGTGCTTGTAAAAAGCCGTCTTTCCGATGTGGTCGCGGCGATAAAGCTTAGCCGTGCGGCACTGAGAAATATTCATCAGAATTTGTTTTGGGCTTTCATCTACAATATAATCGGCATACCCCTTGCGGCAGGCGTGTGGTTTCCCATATGGGGACTTAAGCTGAATCCCATGTTTGGCGCGGCGGCAATGAGCCTTTCAAGCTTTTGCGTTGTTTCAAACGCGTTAAGGCTGAACTTTTTCAAAGTAAAAAATATAAAGGAGAAAAACGAAATGGAAAAAACAATGAAGATCAAAGGCATGATGTGCGGACATTGCGAGGCAAGAGTAAAACAGACTCTTGAAGCGCTCGACTGTGTAAGCGAGGCTGTGGTGAGCCACAAAAAAGGCACGGCAATCGTAAAGCTCAACAAAGAGGTATCTGACGACGTGCTTAAAAAAGCCGTTGAAGATCAAGGCTATCAGGTCATTGGATAAAAGAAAAAGGCAGAAAAGTTTTAAACTTTTCTGCCTTTTTCAAATTAAAAATTGCAACCTGTCTGGGCTATTATCATGTCTTGCCATTCCTTATTGAGAGTTGCAAATCTTGCGTTCCAACCGGAAATGCGAACAGATAAGTTTTGATATTCCTCGGGATGCTCCTGCGCTTTTTTTAAAAGCTCAGTATCTGCAATATCGATCTGCATAAAATGACCGCCCAACGAAACAAAGCCTTTGATGAGCGATGCCAGCGCATCTATGCCGTATTCAGCGTTTACGGTCATGGGAAGAAGCTTTATATCGAGAGCTGCACCCGAAACCATTTTCTTCATGTCGCTTTTGCAGTAGGATTTAATTATGGCAGTTGCGCCATCCTTGTCGGTGCCAGGTGTCGGCGAAAAGTTACCTGCAAGAACATCGTGTGCCTTTCTTCCTGACGCTGTTGCCATGCGGTAGGGAGACCACTCGAGCTGTCGTCCGAAAGTGCTTATACCTGCGGGCATTTTGGATCCGCACTTGCCGTTTTGCCTGTCGCAAGCATATGCAAACTCATCAACAAGGCGCTTTGCTATCATATCAACTTCATCGTTGTCGTTGCCGAAAAAACTATATTTTGTAAGTACATATCTTCTCAGCAATTCATCGTTCTCCCAGTTGCTTTTAAGTATATTCATAAGCTGTGTAAAAGTGACTTTTTTTTCGTCGAAAACAAGCTTTTTAATAGCGTACAGATCGTTTACAACGTCGGGAAGTCCGCCGATGTGCGGAGAAACAACGTTGTATATCGGGCCGCCTTCCATGTAAGACAAGCCTTTTTCGATACAGCCCTGCTCGAATACAGAAACAACGGTGCAAGGAATTTCTTTCGGCCACACCCATTCGTTTTTCTCGTTTTTTGTGAAACCGCTTCCATACTGATCGCCGATACTGTCAACCTTTGTGTTAAGGTCCATTATGAATTTTTCCAAAAGCTCGTCAAATGTATGGAAAGACAAGTT
Organism: Oscillospiraceae bacterium; assembly: GCA_015067075.1. Classification (GTDB taxonomy): domain Bacteria; phylum Bacillota; class Clostridia; order Oscillospirales; family SIG530; genus SIG530. The sequence continues at coordinate 38,202 of SVND01000016.1, read as the reverse complement.
TTCATCGTAATCGTTAAGCGTTTGCTTTTGAAGTATGCAAAGTGCATCAAAGGGGAAATATGCAAAATACGTTTTACCGGGAATCTGAACCTCCCAGCATCCATCGTTGGCAAACTTTCTTGCTTCCGTAAGGTCGTATCCGTGCTGTGTAAGCGAATCGATTATAAGCTCTTCGTTGTATACCGCAACAGTGCCGCCGCCGTAGGATATAACCTGGGCAACACGCTTTAAAAGCTTTTCATCTGTGTTTTTGTTTACACGCACGGTGGTCGGAAAATCGCTTATTCCGAACTCTTCCAAAATATCGAGAACAAGGTATGTAACGGTGTTTGTGACATCATTGCCGTTTTCATCTATTCCCGCAAGTAAAATGTTCTGATAATGCTGGGCGTCGCCTGTGCCGTTGCTTCCGCCCCATATCCATTCGCACCCCTTGATGAAAAAGTGAGCAAGTATCTCGCGTGCCTGCTCTAAGGTTATTTTCCCGATTGCAAGGTCTTTTTCGAGAAAATCTCCCAATAGCCAATCCAATCTTCCTATGCCGGGCCAATTTCCGCAAAGGCGCACGAAAGCAAAGGTAAACCATATGCTTTGTACAGCTTCGTAAAAGCTCTCCGCAGGCTGAAAGGGCACTTTTTTGAGGTTTTCGTAATTGTTATTGTATTCGGGCAAATCCTTCAAAATGTCAAGATAGCGTCTGTGCCATATTTCCATGCTTTCGATACAGCTTAAACAGCTTTTTGTAAAAGGCTCTTTTTCCGTGTTTTTGTGTTTTTCATATGCGCGTAAAACATCTTCTTTTATGGCGTTTACACCTTTTTTTACAACTGTTTCAAAATCTATGGTCAAGTGGCTTACGGAATGAAAAATAAGCTCCCCCTTGTAAACGGCGGGTACTTTGTGACCTTTTGCAATTCCAAAGGATGCAGAACCGCTGATATATTCACCGTCGCATATGCGTAAAGGCGAGCATTCAGCAACTTTTCTTATGCACGCATCGTATTTTTCTATATCTGTAAGAGTGTCAAAGCCTTCATAGCCGTCCATTTCGACCCACATTGTTTTGTTGCTCAGTAAACCGTATTTATGATTAAGTGATTCATAAGCAAAAAGACGTGTCTTTTCACTTGATCTTATAGGTCTTTTTCCGTTTGTCGCAAAAAATTCCATAGCTTTATCTCCGGAACTTAAATTTTGGTTTGAATAAATTATATAGTATAAAAGTTCTGAATTCCATTGATTTTTCTATGCTTTTTTGGTATTATATTATTGAGGTGCGTGAAATGGACATAAAAAGAATTCAACTTGAATATGCGGCAAAAAGCGATTGGAGCTCAAATATGATTGATGGACTTCATCATATAAAGATGTTGCCGTATATCTCCATAGTGCAAGGTGTTGAAGGTAACTACGATATACAGCTTAACGATGGCGAAATTTATAACACAGGCAAAGGCGGCTTTTTTGTTGCGCCATCCAATGTAAAACAATCAATTATCCATCATGCCGATAAAATCAGCGGCAATATGTACTGCCGTTGGGTGTTTTTGCTTGTCAAAACTGATGATACAAGTTTTTTTGACGATTTTTATAAACTGCCTGTCATTATTCCCGATGAATACAAAAACGCCATGAACGGTATTTTTGACCGCCTTTTTTCAGCTGATAATATTTTCGATGAAATCATTTGTTATCATGAGATAATAAAACAGCTTTCTCTTTTTTCGAAAAAAGGAACTGATGTGCCGGTAAAAAGATTTAATAAGACGATTCATTATATTAAAAACAATTACAGCAGTAAGATATCAGTCGAAGAACTTGCTACCGCAGAAAATCTGTCTGTTACCCATTTTATTGCATCGTTTAAAAAAGAAACGGGAATGGCGCCCATTTCCTTTCTTATATATTTCCGCTTGTCAATGGCAACGGAAATGCTTCTGAATACAAAAAAGACTATTGGACAAATAGCTTATGATGTTGGCATAAATGACCCGTTTTATTTCAACAAGCTGTTCAAAAAGGTGTATAAATTGTCGCCAAGTGAGTTCAGAACGATTTGTAGAAAAATTGATTAAAAAGACTTGCTTGTCTCGATTCATTAAAGCGTTACGCATCTGAGCTGTTAAAAAGGCAGAAAAGTTTTAAACTTTTCTGCCTTTGGTATTTATTTTACAATGGGCATTTCTGTCATACGAAGCTTGGCGCATCCATAGGGGATAAGCTCCATTTCCGTTGACGCAGAAAGCGCCTTGTAGGAAACAGGCTTTCTTTCTGCAATATTGATATATCCTTCCGCGAAATCCCAATTTACACGGCTGAAGCTTGCCTTGATTGCAAGGCTGGGAGCTTTCGAGGAAAACGGCACGTCGTCGCCCTCTTTTTCTGTAACGGTGAGAGAGGTGTCCGCAAAGCCGTAACGCCATTCGGAAAGGGGGATAAGCTCATAATCGCAGTAAGGGAACTTGCGCTCTACGTTACAATCGGTATATTCCAGCATTTTGTATTCAGTTTCAATGGGAAGGGAGAAGAAAAGATTTCCGTATTGTACGGCTTTAAGTCCGAAGGGGCGGCTTACAAAGTGCGGCTGAGCGGTAAATGATAAGGTGAAGCTTTCTTCGCCGCTCCAAAGCTTTTTAACGGTGAGAATACCGCGCTTTACCTGAACTTCTTTTCCGTTTACGCAGACCTTTTCAGCAAAGGTCGGAATTCGTATTTTCAAAGCAAAATTGATGGGCTTGTCAGCTTTAACTGTGAATTTGCAGCAGTTGCGGAACGGATACTGAGTTTCTGTTTCAACGGTTACGTTGTTGCCGTTTATCACAGTTTTAAGCGCTGCGGGGAGCAAAAGCGCGCACAAAATACCGTCTTTTGCTTTTAAAAACACGTTCATAGCGAGCTTTGGCCAAGCCTGATTGAAGTTAGCCGTACAGCAACCGTAGTTAGGCTCAAGACCGAATAAATGAGCAGTACCGCCGTTAGAGCCGAAAAAGGGCTTTCCGGGGACGGAGATGCAGGCGATCTGGTTTACCATCTGCAGATATTGATGTGTCCACATATCGTCGCTGTTTGTGGCAGGGAAAGAGTTGAACGCAAGCTTTTCAAGCCTTTCAGCCCATATCTGCTTGCCTGTCAGCTCATAAAGGACCTCACAGGAGTACATAAGCTCCGCAACGGAGCAAAGCTCTGTTCCGCGGTTGTTGGCAGTGCCTGCAAGGCATTCGTCGCCTGCAAACGTGCCGACAACAGTGCCGTTGTATTTTTCTAAAAAGCTCCAAAGCTTTTCGGCAATTCCCGTATACTTTTCATCGAAAAGTGCGCAGGTAAGCGCTTCGTATTTAAACATCATACCGATGTTTACAATGTGCGTTTCAAGTGTCCACACGTTGAGCGGTTTTTTCCAACGTTCAGTAAAGGAAGAGTAATCAGCGCCTTGCTTTTGAAGCTCTCTGCCAAGCTCCGTTATCCAAGGCTCGTTATAATGCTTTTTAAGAGTGAGCAAGGGAATAAGGCATTCAAACCATCTGAATTGTCCCCAAGCAAACAGGTGAAGCTTTTTGCTTTCCAGCATTGTGTGCAAGCATTTCATCGAGCGGTAAAGCGCGTCGAGAACACGGTGCTCTTCGGTGAAATCGTAATAAAGCGCAAATACCTTGCCGATGAGGAAGTGCGCCCAAAGATCGTAGCTTTCGCGCTGTTCCTCCGAGCAGGGGCATATCCATCCATCGGACTGCTGTCTTTCTAAAATTGCATCAATATATTTTTTTGCGCGTGCAATAAGGTCCTTATCCTCCAATAAAAAAGCGAGAGGAATAAAGCCGTCGAGCCAATAAGGAACACGTTCCCAGCCTTCGCGGTCGCCGCCTATCCAAGCGCTGTCTCGTACATCAGGCCAAACCTTATCGAGATTTCCCGAAAGACCGTTTGCCTGAATTTCAAGCTGACGGCGAAGCCAGCCTTCAGGCTTATATTCAGTAGCTTTAAATCGTGTATACATAAAAACATCCTTTCATAAGGTATATATTTATTTTATCATAAAGTACCGACGCTGTCTATTGCATAAATACAAAAATATATTGCAAAAATCACGAAAAAGAAAATGTGCAAGAAAATGAAATATCAGTAAGGAAAGCTTTCAGAAAATGAGAACGGCAAAAAAATGTTTGCAATTATAGTAATAATGTAGTATAATATAATATAACCTAATTTTCAGGAGGAACAAAAATGGACTTTTTTGCAAAGTATAAAAGAATAATTATAATGGTGATCGCTCTTGTTTTGGCGGCTCTTATGATCTTACCGATGGTACTTCAGGTGATTATGTAAGAAGCGAGAAAAGCGGCGTCACAGGTGAAAAGTAAATCAGCGTGCTCTGTGAAAACGGAAAAAGCACGCTTGCTGTAACTGTGCAGCGCGCAAAATTCTTTACATATAAGGCAAACTGAATTGAGATCGTTTTCTTGAGCACCGCTGAAAGACAGCGCCAATCCGCTTTCTGTACGCCAAATAGTGAATTCGATATGACGGTGTTTGTTGGAAATGGCATTTGCGAAGAGCAAAAGAGAGCTGAAATCTCCCGATGCAACATAAACTGTAGATGTACTGTCGGAAGCGGAGCTTGTTATTTTGACAATGCATCCGCCGTTTTTTTGAGGAAAGCACTCTAAAAGAATCGGACGTTTTTCAGAAAAGCTCGTTTCTGATTTTGCAAGCTCAATATAAAAGCGGAGCATTTTTCTTGTGTGTTCGTTGGAATAGTCGATTGACGAGCTGTCAACACCGAAAGCGGACATGTCGGAAACGCTCAGAAATAGCGAAAGACTGCTGTCGGAATGAGTCAAATAATTCATTTTTATTCCCCCCGATCTGTTTTACTTTATTTTATCACTGTTTGGCACAAAAAGAAACACTCAATTTATGGCAAGAGAGGATATAGACGATGGTTTATACGTTTAAGGGTGGAGTTCACCCCCATGACAGCAAAGAGAATACGGCGCAGAAAGCTATTGAAAAGCTTGAGTCGACTGATACATATATTTACCCCTTATCCCAGCATATAGGTGCACCATGTGAGCCGACGGTAAAGGTCGGCGACGAGGTGAAAATCGGTCAAAAGATCGGTGATAGTGATGCTTTTGTTTCCGCTCCTATATTTTCATCTGTTTCAGGCAAGGTAATGGCAGTAGAGATGCGACCTGTAACGAACGGCGGAGAAGGAATGTGCATCGTTATTGAAAATGACGGCAAGGATGAATATGCCGAAACGGTTAAGCCGTATCCAAAAAGCCCCGAGGAGCTTACAGGTGAGGATCTGGCGCAGATAGCGCGCGATGCGGGTATAGTCGGATTGGGCGGTGCGACGTTTCCTGCCCATGTAAAGATAAGATCTGCAATCGGCAAAGTGGACACACTTATAGTAAATGCGTCGGAATGCGAGCCGTATATAACATCTGACCATAGAGTTATGGTCGAGTATACAAGGGACGTGCTTAACGGTATAAAGCTTGTTGCGGCTACGCTGAAGATAAAACGTGTATTTATTGGAATAGAGGAGAATAAGCCTGATGCGGCAAAAGCACTGAGCGATGCCGTGGGAAACAATTCTAAAATAAAAGTGCGCGTGCTTAAAACGAAATATCCGCAGGGCGGAGAAAAGCAGCTTATAAAAGTGCTTACGGGAAAAGAACTTCCGGGCGGAAAGTTGCCTGCAGACGTTGGCTGTATTGTTTTTAACGTGGAAACGTGCAGAGCAATATGGAACGCGTATTACACGGGTATGCCCGTTATACAGCGAATAGTCACCGTATCCGGTTCGAACGTAAAAGTGCCCAAGAACCTTGCTGTCCGCGTTGGAACGCCGATAGAAAAGCTGTTTGAAGCTTGCGGCGGATTTATTAAAACTCCGTATAAAATAGTAATAGGCGGTCCGATGATGGGAACGGCACAAAACAGCTTACAGGTACCTGTAACAAAAGGGGTGTCATCAGTTCTTGCCTTGGATGAAAATGATGACAGACCTGATCCCGTAAATAGCTGTATAAGATGCGGACGGTGCGTCAGAGCGTGTCCCATGAGATTGCTCCCATCCATTATCGGAATGCATGCTCTTCACGGAAACGTGGCTGAATGTGAAAAGCAGAATATAATGGACTGCATTGAATGCGGATGCTGTGCGTATTCGTGCCCTGCCAATATACCGCTTGTGCATATTTTCAGAACGACGAAGCAGAAGATAAAAGACGGTGTTAAGAAATAGAATTTGTTTTTTTGTTAGAAAGAGTGATTTAGATGGATTTTGATAAAAAGCTTGTGGTGTCGTCATCGCCTCATATGCGAAGCGATGAAACTGTAACAGTTATAATGCGCGACGTAATCATAGCGATGATTCCGATTTTGGCGGCAAGCATATTCTATTTCGGCTTGCGAGCGCTTTTAATGGTTGGAATATCTGTTGTATCATGCATGGCTTTTGAGTGGGCAATACGAAGGCTGATGAAAAAAAGCAATACAATAGGCGATCTTTCGGCTGTTGTTACGGGAATGCTTATTGGATTTAATCTTCCCGTATCGGCCCCCCTTTGGATGCCTGTGGTTGGCGGATTTATTGCCATAGTCGTAACGAAACAGCTTTTTGGCGGACTTGGAAGAAACTTTATGAACCCAGCTCTTGTGGCGCGTGTTTTCCTTATGACGTGGGCTGTGCAGATGACGAGCTTTACAAAGCCGCTTGTATGGATGCAAAAAGCATTTTCAGATAACGTAGATGCTGTGTCTTCAGCAACTACCTTGTCTTTTTTGAAAGAAGGCACCATGCCGGAAGCGAGCGTATTGGATCTTTTCCTTGGGAATACGGCAGGTGCTCTCGGTGAGACTTGCTCCATACTGATATTGATAGGCGGAGCTTATTTGCTTTTTAGAAAGGTAATAACGTGGCACATTCCCGTGGCATATATCGGCACGGTGGCTGTGCTTGCTCTTGCTTTTCCACGCACGTCAAGCCCTGTTGACGCAGTGCTTTACGAGGTGCTTTCAGGCGGCTTATTGCTGGGCGCAATATTCATGGCGACGGATTACGCAACATCTCCTCTTACAAGCAGAGGAAAGCTTTTTTACGGTGTTGGTTGCGGACTTTTGACCGTGTTCATAAGGTATTTCGGAAGCTATGCGGAGGGCGTGTCATATTCTATTTTGATAATGAATACTCTCGCGTGGACTTTTGATAAAATAGGAAGACCAAAGCGCTATGGAAAGGGGGAGAAGCTCAATGGATGAAATGAATGCATTTGACTATCAGCAAGCGCAGGAAAATAAGGAGCTTCTTACAGAGCCACAGATAGCGCAGGAGGATGAAACGGAAGCTGAGGTCGAGCGGCTATTTGAGCAAACGCTGACGGATGACAGAGCTGAAAATAAGCTCGTAAGCTTTCTTAAGAGTGAGCAGGTAAGACTCGTTTACACTCTCGTTATAATATGCGTTGCTGTGTCTGTTTTGCTTGCAGGTGTCAACCTTTTGACAAGGGATAAAATTGCTTTGATACAAAAAGAAAAGGCAGACGAAGCGAGAAATCAAGTCCTTGCGGCGCAAACGTATGAAAAAGAAGATGTAGCTTTTAAAAATTCCGAGATAACGGAGATATATGCGGCGAAAAACGGAAGTGAAGCTGTTGGAAAATGTATCAGCGTTACCGTAAAGGGATCACAGGACGATATATCGCTTATCGTAGGTATCACAGCTGACGGCGAGGTGTCGGGCGTGAAGATAGTTGCCCATGCAGAGACGGCGGGGCTTGGCGCTTTGGCAGTAAAGGAGGAATTTTTGTCCCAATACAAAGGTGAGGGTGCTTTTACTGTCGTTAAAGGCGAAAGCGCTGAGGGCGAGATATCTGCAATAAGCGGCGCGACGGTAACGTCAAAGGCTGTAACATTGGGTGTAAACATAGCCCTTGCGGAATTCAGCGGAAGGAGCTTTGAACAATGAAGACATTTTTGGCTTATTTGAAAAAAGGAATAATTGATGAAAATCCCGTTTTCGTTCAAGTGCTCGGAATGTGCGCAACGCTGGCAGTAACTACATCGGTAATGAACGGTCTTGGAATGGGTCTTGCTACAACTGCTGTGCTTATTTGCTCCAACGTGGTAATCTCACTTATAAGAAAGCTTATCCCCGATAAAATACGTATTGCTGCTTATATAGTTGTTATAGCGGGATTTGTAACTGTAGTAGACCTTCTTTTGAAGGCGTATGCAGAGAGCCTTTCGGCGTCTTTGGGTATTTTTATACCGCTTATCGTTGTAAACTGCATAATTTTGGCGCGAGCTGAAGCTTTTGCATCTAAGAATTCTGTTGGTGCGTCGGCGCTTGACGGAATTGGAATGGGGCTTGGATTTACTGCGGCACTGGTGATAATGTCTGCGGTACGTGAGCTTTTGGGAAATGGAACGCTTTTTGATCTTCGTATACTTCCGGAAGGCTTTAATGTCCCTGCGCTTATTCTGCCTGCAGGCGGATTTTTCACGCTTGGATGTTTGATAGCCGCTGTAAACGCCATAAAAAGCAAAAAGTCAGCTAAAAAAGACGAGAAAAAGAACGGTTAAAGGAGGAATGATATAAGATGAATTTTTTCAGTATTTTATCTCTTGCCCTTGGTGCAATATTGATTGAAAACTTTGTTCTTGTGCAGTTCCTTGGAATATGCCCCTTTTTAGGTGTGTCGAAAAAGCCGTCTACGGCATTTGGAATGGGCATGGCTGTAATATTTGTTATGACGCTTTCATCGGCTGTAACGTATCTTGTAAACGACCTGTTACTCGTGCCGTTTGGCTTGGAATATATGCAGACCGTGGCATTCATCCTTATAATTGCTGGACTTGTGCAGTTTGTGGAAATGTTTATGAAAAAGTATATGCCGCCTCTTTATAGGGCGCTCGGCATATACCTTCCGCTTATAACAACAAACTGCGCCGTGCTTGGTGTAACGCTTATAAATACGGAGCTGGCAACGTTTTTGGAAGCCGTTATCTACGGCTGCTGTGCAGGTATAGGCTTTACGCTTGCGATACTGCTTTTCTCCGTAGTGCGCGAGCGTGTGGAAATGTGCGGCGTGCCAAAAGCGTTTGAGGGTATACCTGCGGCACTTATATCGGCAGGTATGCTTGCATTGGCATTCATGGGATTCAGCGGACTTTCAATCGGCTGATAAAATAGAAAGGATAACATGAAATGACAGAGATTTTGATCGCTGTAGCGGTGCTTGCAGGGTGTGGACTTATTTTTGGAATAATTCTGGCTGTGGCATCGAAATTTTTCGCTGTGCAAACAGATGAACGAATTGAAAAAATAACGGAATGCTTACCCGGTGCAAACTGCGGCGGATGCGGGTTTGCGGGATGCGGAGCTTTTGCGCAAGCAGTTGTAAACGGTGAGGCGAAGGTGAACGGATGCAGCGCAGGCGGTGCAAAAACAGCACAGGCTGTTGCGCAGATAATGGGCTGTGATGCTGGAGATACCGTAGAAAAGCGTGCGTGCGTAATGTGTAGCGGAAGCGATGAGTGCGCAGAGAAAAAGTATATATACGATGGCTATGAAAGCTGTGCAGCTGTAATGCGTTTGGGCGGCGGAGATAAGCTTTGCTCCTTTGCGTGCTTGGGTAAGGGCGACTGCGTTTCTGCGTGTAGCTTTAAAGCTATATCTGTGATTGGCGGAGTTGCAGTTGTTGATGCGGAAAAATGCGGAGGATGCGGCTCGTGCGCAAAGGCATGTCCACGTCACGTGATACATATAATTCCGAAAACGGCAACGACATGGGTTAGCTGCAGCTCGAAGGAAAAGGGTGTGCAGGTTAAAAAAGCGTGCACAATCGGGTGTATCGGATGTAAAATATGCGAGAAAAAATGCGAAGCCGGCGCAATAGCGGTAACTGATAATCTTGCTAAAATAGACTGGGAAAAATGCACGGGATGCGGAAAATGCGCCGAGGCTTGTCCGAGAAAAATAATAATAAATTCAAACGGTAAAGCTGAAATTATTGAAAAGATAGACTAAAAAACATCAAAACAAGAAAAGCAAGACGAAAAAAAACGAAAAACAGCATATTTTTTGAATATTGCGAAAAAAAGTCTTGTGTATTTGTGCAAAATGGTGTAAAATAATACTGTATGTCTGCGTATGATAGATATATAAGACCCGTTGCGAAAGGAAAAAAGCTATGATCAAATACGAAAAAGAATATGGAAATATTTATATTGCAACCGATGTTGTTGCGAAAATAGTCGGCAATGCGGCAACAAGCTGCTTCGGAGTTGTCGGTATGGCTCTTTCGGATGCGGCGGACGGAATCGTTTCATTGCTCAAAAAAGACAGAATTGAAAAAGGTGTTAAGGTAACGTCTACACCTGAAGGCTTAGCGATCGATATTCATATTATCGTTAGCTACGGATATAATCTCAGTGCAATTGCGAAAAGTATTGAGAACGAAGTTTCCTATGCAATTGAAAGGGAGCTTGGAACTCGTCCGGCATCATGCAAAGTCTTTATAGACTCCATGCGAGTCGAATAAAACAACCCGATCGAAAGAAAAGGAGAAAACTGCTGTGATAACAGGTAAAATACTGCGCGATATGATAATATCCGGCGCGAATAATATCTATAATAACAAAGATGCTGTAAACCGACTTAACGTCTTTCCTGTACCGGACGGCGATACTGGAACAAATATGTCCATGACAGTTATGGCGGCTGTAAAGGAAATTGTAAATACAAATAAAACTACTGCAACTGAAATCGCTGATATTACGTCCTCGGCTCTTCTTCGCGGAGCACGAGGCAATTCAGGTGTTATTACTTCTTTGCTTTTCAGAGGTGCGGCAAAGCACATAAAAGGAAAGGCTGAGGTTGACGGTAAGGACCTTGCGGCGGCAGTTACAGCGGGCGTTGCAATGGCATATAAAGCGATAATGAAGCCCACGGAAGGCACGATGCTCACAGTTGCCCGTGTTGCGGCAGAAAAGGCTGTGGAATACGCTGAAACGGAAAGCGATCCAATAAAGGTGCTTGAAGTCATGCTTACAGCGGCTGAGGAAACCTTGGAGCAAACTCCTGAGATGCTTCCCGTACTTAAGCAGGCAGGCGTTGTTGACGCAGGCGGCAGGGGAATTATCGTTATCCTGGAAGGTATGCTTTTGGCGCTTCGCGACGGAATAGTCGTTGAAGCTGTTGATTCCGACGATCCCATGGCGGAAAATGAAAATGTATTTGAAAAGTTTGATACAGAGGATATTAAATTTGCGTATTGCACAGAATATCTGATAGTTAAAAAAGGCGAGGTCAAGGACGGCGACGTTATTGCATACCGTGCGTATATCGAATCTATCGGCGATTCTGTCGTTATCGTTGACGACGATGAAATAGTCAAAACTCACGTTCATACGAACAATCCCGATAAAGCGCTCAAAGCTGCTTTGGAGCTCGGCGAGCTTATAAAGATAAAGATCGAGAATATGAAAGAGCAGCATACGAATATGTCCGAGCAATCTGCTCCTTCTGCGGCGGAGAAAAAGGAAGCGCCTAAAGCTCCCGAGAAAAAGTACGGTGTCGTATCTATCGCGGCGGGTGACGGTATTGCAAACGTATTTCGTGACCTTGGCTGTGACTGCGTCGTTGAAGGCGGACAGACGATGAACCCGTGCACGGAGGATATTCTTGAAGCGGCTGAAAGTGTTTCCGCTGAAATAATTTACGTCTTCCCGAATAACAAAAACATTATCATGGCAGCTGAAATGGCTATACCGCTTTGCAGTAAAAAGCTTATTGTTATTCCCACGAAAACTATTCCGCAGGGCGTAACGTGCTTGCTTTCCTTTGATCCCGATGCGGATGAGGAAACGAATACGGCAACTATGACTGAAATGATGGCTACCGTAAAATCAGGTCAGGTAACATATGCGGTACGAGATTCTGTGTTTGACGATCACACTATAAATGAAGGTCAGACGATAGGAATTTTGGAAACAAAGGTCTCTGTTATTGATGATGACAGAACGAAAGCGGCAGAAAAGCTTTTCGATATGATGTATTTTGAAGATGCGGCTTTCGTGAACATATACTACGGTAACGGTATAACACAGCAAGAGGCTGACGAGCTTTCTGCACTTATTGATGAAAAGACGGGCGGAAAGCTGGAGATTAACGTTCTTGAGGGCGGTCAGCCTGTATACTACTATATTTTATCTGTTGAATAAGGGGTTATTTTTGTGATAAAGGTTGTAAAATTTGGCGGAAGCTCACTTGCCGACGCTTCTCAGTTTAAAAAGGTCGCCGATATTGTAAAGGCAGAAAAGGAACGTAAATACGTCGTTCCCTCTGCACCGGGCAAGAGATTTAAAGAAGATACAAAAGTTACGGATATGCTTTACGAATGCTATTCTCTCGCTTCTACGGGAAAAAGCTTTGACGAGCTTTTTACGAAGATTCGCGAAAGATACCAGCAGATAATTGATGAGCTTTCTCTCGATGTATCCTTGGATGAGGAATTTGCAAAGATCCGCTCTGCTTTTGTCAGCAAGGCGGGACGAGACTATGCCGCAAGCCGCGGCGAATACCTTAACGGTATTTTGCTTGCCGCATATTTAGGCTTCCCGTTTATAGATGCCGCTGAAGTTATTTTTTTCAAAAACGACGGCTCTTTTGACAGCGAATATACAAACGATGTTCTTTCAAAAAAGCTTAAGGAATATGAATATGCCGTAATTCCCGGATTTTACGGTTCAATGCCCAATGACACAATAAAGACGTTCTCTCGAGGCGGCTCCGATATAACGGGATCTATCGTTTCCCGTGCGGCTATGGCTGATCTTTATGAAAATTGGACGGACGTTTCAGGCTTTTTAATGGCAGATCCTCGCATTGTGGATTCTCCCATGACCATCGATACCATAACGTACAGAGAGCTTCGTGAGCTTTCCTACATGGGTGCAGGCGTTTTGCATGAGGATGCTATTTTCCCTGTGCGTCTTTGCGGTATTCCCATAAATATCAGAAATACGAACGATCCCTCTGCTCGCGGTACGTTTATCGTTGCCGAAGCACCGACTGACAGAGAAAATACCCATAATATCACGGGTATTGCAGGCAAAAAAGGCTTTTGCATCATAAGCATTGAAAAGGATATGATGAACCAGGAGCTCGGCTTTGGCAGACGTGTTCTCAAGGTTTTGGAGGATAACGGAATATCCTTCGAGCATTTGCCGTCAGGTATCGACACGATGTGTGTCGTAGTAAACCAGCTTGCTATTGACGGGCTTGAAAAGAAGATAATTGACGAGCTTAGCCGTGCTGTTGCTCCCGATAAGATCGAGATAACTCGCGATGTCGCACTTATCGCTGTTGTCGGACGCGGAATGAAGAGCAGAAAGGGTACGGCGGCGAAGATACTTACAGCTGTTGCTGAATCAGATGTAAATATCAGAATGATAGACCAGGGCTCCAGCGAGCTTAACGTTATCCTCGGAATTCAGCAGGAGGATTTTGAAAAGGCACTTAACGCTATTTATAAAAAGTTCGTTAAATAAGGCAGGAAGTTTAAGAAGAGAAAGGTGATACTATGTTTGGCAAACGCTCAGATGGCAGACGCGTAAAAAAAGTTGAACCCTTTGAAAGAATTATTCCTTATATTATGAAGCATCGCTATGATTCGATGAATATGATGAACGATGACTGCGATTGCGAACCTATTGATGAATATATCAAAAAGCGCAGAGAGGAAGGCGTGCATATAACTTATATGCATATCCTCATTGCGGCAATGGTGAGGACTATTGCTTTGCGTCCACAGTTAAATCGTTTCGTTATTAACAGCAAGCTGTACACGAGAGATAAAATATACGTTTCCTTCGTTGTACAGAAAAATCTCCGTGACGACAGCGCAGGCACAACTGTTAAGATCGCTTTTGAAGGAACGGAAACGCTTGACGAGATAGCGAAAAAAATTGATGACACTATTGCAAGTGTTGCATTCGTAGGGAGCGAAAGCAAGACGGACACCCTTGCAAATACTATAATGAGTCTGCCCGATTGGCTCATAAGGATCACTGTAAATACGCTTATGTGGATGGATAAGCATAATATGCTTCCGAAGGCTGTTATCGAGGCAAGCCCGTTCCATACGACGTTTTTCGTTACGAATCTTAAGTCCATAAGTATAAATTATATTTATCACCATGTGTATGAATTTGGCACAACGGGACTTTTTATGGCTTTCGGTAAGGAAAAGAGAATTGCCTCCGCCGAAAGAGACGGCACGATAAAGTCTAAGCGCATTTTGCGCCTCGGTCTTGTAAGCGACGAACGCTTTTGCGATGGCTTGTACTATGCAAAATCCTTACATATATTCAGGCGTTGCATGAAAGATCCTTCCTCGATGGAAATTGCGCTTGAAAAGCGTGTAGAAGATTGTGAATAAATGAAGGTAATAAAATGAGTGTAAAAAAATATCCATTGATACTTGACGCGCCCGTAAAGGATTACATTTGGGGCGGAACAAGACTTTTTGATTACGGTGTAAAGACCGACCTTAAGGTAACCGCGGAAGCGTGGGTCATGTCTGCCCATAAAGACGGCGAAAGTGTAGTTGCAAACGGCGAGCTTTGCGGCAAGACCTTCACCGAGGCGCTTGCCTGCTTTGAAAATGCAGTTGGTACAAACAATGCTGACGGAAGCTTTCCTATTCTTATAAAGCTTATTGACGCTGCAAGCGACCTTTCCGTTCAGGTCCATCCCAACGATGAATATGCTTTGGCTAACGAAAACAGCCTTGGCAAAACGGAAATGTGGTATATTGTTGATGCGGCTGAAGGTGCATCACTTGTATACGGATTTAAAAATGACGTTACGAAGGATGAATTCAGAAAAGCTATTGACGAAAATAAGCTTACCGATATATTAAGATTTGTCCCCGTTAAAAAGGGCGATGCGTTTTTCATTGAAGCGGGAACGGTTCACGCTATCGGCAAGGGCTTGCTAATCGCTGAAATACAGCAGAGCTCCAACGTAACGTACAGAGTTTATGATTACGGCAGAGTCGGTGCTGACGGCAAGCCGCGCGCACTTCATATTGATAAGGCTGTTGAGGTGTCTACGCTGACAAAGGGCGAAGATGCAAAGGTTGAAGCACCGAAGAAAATTGAAGGCGGCGAGGTAAAGAGCCTTGCAAGCTGTAAGTATTTCAAGGTGGAGGAGCTTTGCCTTGACGGAAAAGCGGAGCTTTTAGCTGATAAAACGAGCTTTGTGGCGACGCTTATTACAGAGGGCGAAGCTACACTTAAATGCGGCGATGAGTCGTATGAGCTTAAAAAAGGTGCATCTGTATTTTTCCCTGCAGACTTGGGACGCTTTACTCTTGAGGGAAAGGCTACAGTAGTTGTAACGAGAATATAATTAAAACGGTTGCTCGATACCAAAAGGTAAGAAGCAACCGTTTTTTTATGATTTTTTTCGACCGACCATAAGCTCAAAGTCGGCACTTTCGCAAGCTAAAACCAAAGCGTAATCGCCCTCGGGAAATCCGTCTAAGATAAAACCGTCATCCTCATCAATGGCAAATTCGTACATGATCTCATTTTCCGAAGAAAGAACGTATAGCCGAGCATTGCCGCCGTTGACACGCATATATGCGGTAAAAAGCCAAGCCTCGCTTTCTTTGGTATGCGTATACATAATAGGGCAAATACCCGATGCGCGATAAGAGGAAATTTCAATATAATCACGATCAAGCTCCGTGTTTTCGGCGCCCGACGGTGAAATTACCTCGCTTTGGCGCTTTTCACCCATGGCTGACCACGCCCAATAGCTTTCGTCGCATATGTTGTCGGTGGTTATAATGGAAAGGGATGTGTCGAACTGTCCGTTCATGTCGCGATAATGTGCGGCAGAGGAGCGGGAAAAGATAAAAAATGCAATTAAAACCGCAAAAATTGGTATATAAAAGGCGAAATATACGGCTGTTGGGTGAGAGAGTCTGCGCTTATTTGGAAGCTGGAAAAAGACAAGTGATAATGACAGTAAGGTGAAAAACAAGTAAACGGCAAGGAAAATTCCAACGGCTATATGTGTGCAATTTGAAATTGCGGCGCAAAGGAGCAAAATCGGAAGCAAAGGCAAGATGAAAGCAAAGCCCAGTGTGCGAAGGAGTTTTACTTTGCTTTCCTTGTCAGACTGTTTTATAATTGGGAGCAGATCGTAAAGTATACGAAGCTGAAAAACAGGTATAAAAAATATGCATTTATGAAGCTTAAAATTGCTATGCAAAAAATCACCGCCTTTTGATTTATTATATCGCAAAAGACGGTGATTGTCAATAATATACTAAAGCTCTGAGTAACCGAAATAGTCAAGAATGCCTTGATAGATCGAGTAAGCGAACAGATATTGGTCGTTTTCCAGCTTTTCAGCGTCAGATGCGTTGCTTATGTATGCAAGCTCTATTAATAGCGCAGGCATTGCTGTTCGTCGAAGCACGTAAAAAGAACGGTTTTCACGAACTCCGTTATCTTTTGTGCCGACGTTCGCAACTATTCTGGCGAGAATATCTTCTGCCATGTAAAATGCAGGCGTGCCGTCGGTGTTATAAACGTATATCTCGCTACCGTTTGCGCTGCTGTTTACAGAAGCGTTGGCGTGGATGCTGATAAAGTAATCGGCAGGCCATGAATTTGCGGCGCGAACGCGTGCTTGCAGACTCGTTGAATTGTTAGTGCCCAAAACCTCGTCGGGTGAATTGCGGGACAGCCTTGCTTCGAAGCGCGGATCGGCGTTTAAAAGCCCTGCAAGATATACGCCCACTTGATATGTTATGTCCTGCTCGCGCAAGCCGTTGCCCTCGGCACCTGCATTGAAGCCTGACGGGTTGTGTCCTTGATCGATAAAAATTTTAATCACAAAAATCCCTCCGCATTATACTATGATACGAAAGGGATTTTTGTGAGCGTTATATGACAAAATTTTAATTAATCTTCCATCTGCTTGCCGAGAAAAGCTGATGCCGCTTGGCAAGTCTTTACATCGGCATCGGAAGCGGAGCTTGTGCTGTCTGCGGCAATTATCATTACACAGCCGATGACGTCTCCATTCGCTGTAACGGGACAGGCGACAGCAGCTTCGCGCTCTGTACCTTCGACGACGGGAATGCCGCGCTCGTGAGCAGCCCTGCGAAACGTCTGCCTGTTTTCCATGAGCGATTCAATATCGGAGGATATCTTTTTTTCAAAAAAATCCTTTTTGCCCGTTCCTGCGGCGGCAACGATAAAATCGCGGTCGCAAACTAAAACGGTTGCGCCAAGCGTCTTACTTAAAACCTCCGCATATTGCGATGCAAAATGCGAAAGCTCACCGATGGGTGAATATTTTTTGAAAATAACCTCGCCTTCTCTGTCGGTAAATATTTCCAATGGGTCGCCTTCGCGTATTCGGAGAGTGCGGCGGATCTCTTTTGGAATAACAACTCTGCCTAAATCGTCAATTCTTCTTACAATTCCTGTAGCTTTCATATATATTCTCCTTTAATAAACGTGGTTGCAGAGTTATTATCTGCAAAAGAGGGAGAATTATACTTGTTTGTATTTACATTTAAATTTAAATATGGTACAATGCTTTCATAACTTGCTTTATGGCAAAGGCGAAAAGGGAGGCAATCATATGGATAGATATTTATTCGACAAATTTGTTTTTGAGATGGATGATGAATTGTACGGTGATTCTTGCATTGCTTTTGCGACGAAGGCAGATTACATTGTCAAAAAGCCAGATGAAGAGAAAGCTGCGTTTAATTATTTTCCACATCAACCGAATGATCTGCAGATAGTGGTGGGAGGTACTGTGGATAAAGGCTTGACGCATATCCACAACGTAAAAATGCATCATGTATCTGAAGATGTGTGGCAATTGAAAATAGTATCTGCTATCGACGAAAACGAGGGAAGTTATCTTGCAACTCGCATGGATGGGAACGGATTGGTAGCGATTCGTTTGGCGAATGAGCATGTTTTGGACAATATCGAAAGCGGCAGTATTATTGACGCACAGGTAGTCGCTTTTGCAGTTGATGTAAAAATTTATAATGATGAAAAAGAGTATGAAAAAAGCGGTAAATCATTCTTTGGCAGGCGAAAGCTTTTAATGAAAGACGGATTGATTGCTGCTACAAATTATGTTGTCAACAATTCAGCCAAATCGACTCAAGGAAAGCAAAAAAACAAGGAGCATCGCTTTGATAATTTAGTGGATGTATGTGGCACGATCACTTTATGTGATGTATATTCGTTAAATATGCTTGGTATGGACTTGAACAATTATTATATGGCAGAAGTTGTGACAGATTTCGGTCGGCTGAAAATTATAATTGCACGGTCTTTGTTGCCGAAAAATATTAAAGGTTTTGGGGAGGGAAATATTATTGTCGGTAAAGTTTTGCTCTCAGGGGATGTATGCATTTATGATTATGATAAGTATATTATTCACAGGTAAAATTGACGGCTAATTTGACTATTAAATGAAAAGGGCAATCGCGGTTTGCGATTACCCTTAATGCTATAATATTTCTCTTAACTTGTCAAGAAAAGCTTCCTCGCCCCAAGTGTTTATTTTGAAAAACAACGCTTGGCTTCCGCCTGATGTGATAGCGGAAAGCTGTACGGGACCGTTGCCTTCTTTAAAAAGAGTCACACTCATGCTTACTCTGTTGTTACCTGCGTAGCTGTAGCGCTCGAAAACGCGGACACTGCAACGGGCATTTGCACTGCGAAAGTCGCTTGACTCTTCCAAAGAGGCGGACATACTGCCGTTTATAATACCATCCGTAATGCGGCTGAGAAGGGAGTTGAAATCTTCATTAAGTGATAATTCAAGCTTTGCCATAAATGCTCCTTATTCCTCAGCAGAGCTTTGTTCGCTTTTTGCCTGTTCGCCTTCGGCATCCTTACCGAGGAAGCTGGGAAGCTCCATACCTGCCATCTTGAACATCTCGTTCATCGGCGGAATAGACTTCATCATGCCTGACAAAAAGTTTGCTGTAGCGGGAGTTTTGCCATCGCCGCCCATACCGTCCCAGACAGTAACCTTATCGATCTTGAGATTCTTAATAGCGTCAACCTGAATTCTGATAAGCTCTTCCATCTTGTCGGCGAGCATAAGTCTGAGAGCATCGCTTGCGTCTCCGCCTGCAGCGGCAACGACCTGAGCAAGACCTGCCGCCTGACGTGTAAGGATCTCCTGAGTACCGCGAGCTTCAGCTTCCATCTTAAGATAGATAGCGTCAGCTTCACCTCGTGCAACACGGCGCTTTTGTTCAGCCAAAGCTTCAGCTTCAAGCTCAAGCTTTTCCTTTTCGATCTGTGCCTGAACGAGTATATCGGCTTCCAAGGTTGCTTTTTCACGGGCAGCACGCTTTTGTTCGGCTTCCTGCTCGGCAACGTATGCTTCTTCCATTGCTTTTGCGCTTTGTATCTTTTCAGCGGCAGTAGCAATGCGGAGCGCTTCGGCTTCACGCTCACGGCGTGTAGCGTTTGACTGCGCGATAGTGGCGAGAGCTTCGTTTTCACCTTGTATAGCCACGGCGTTGGCAGAGGAGACCTGAATACGCTGGTCGCGCTTTGCGTTTGCTTCACCGATAGAACCGTCACGGTCCTTTTCGGCGACGGACTTTTTAGCGTCGTTTATAGCCTTTGCGGCGGCTTCTTTACCGAGAGCGTCGATATAACCTGACTCGTCGCTGATGTCGGTGATGTTAACGTTGATAAGGCGAAGACCGATCTTTTTGAGCTCAAGCTCTACGTTGCGGGAGATAGCTTCAAGGAATTTGTCGCGGTCGGTATTTATTTCTTCGATCTCCATCGTAGCGATTACAAGACGGAGCTGACCGAAGATGATATCCTTTGCAAGCTCCTGAATTTCGGGGAGCTTAAGTCCCAAAAGACGCTCAGCGGCGTTTTGCATAACGCCCGGCTCTGTAGAAATACCTACGGTGAAGCGGGAGGGAACGTCAATACGGATATTCTGACGTGAAAGCGCATTTTTGAGGTCAACGCTTATGGAAATAGGCGTAAGATCCATATACTCATATGACTGAAAAACAGGCCATATGAAAGCGGCACCGCCGTGGATACAACGGGCAGAGCGGCTTGAGCCGTCTTTGCTGTTGCCGACCTTACCGTAAATGACCATAATCTTATCGGACGGGCATTTGCGGTAGCGGGAGAGAAAAACGAGAAGCAGGGTGAATGCGAGTACCACGAGTACCATTGCGATAACGGGTACTACAGGCTGAACAGCCATGATGAGAGTTGACATATTATTTCCTCCATTTTTATTTTTTACCGAAATTATTCGGCTATATCAGAAACGATCAGCGTGTCATTTCCGAGCACGCCTGTGACCGTAACTGCTTGCTGTGGTAAAAGGTCTGTTTCGCCGTCTGTTACAGCGGCAAATTCCGTAAGCCGCTCCTGAACGGTGACCATGACCTTGCCGCTGCCGCTTCGTGCAGCAGGTACGCGAATATAAACGGAAGCTGTTTTGCCGATGGCGTTGGCGGGGTCGATATTGCCGCTGTCTTGCAGCTTCAGCATAGCTTTAAAGGCAAGGGCTGTGAGAAAAAGGGCGATAAAACCGCCGATAATAGAGATAGCAACGGTGACAACGTCGTTTATTCCCGAATAGGGGAGCGCAACACCGAGCCAGCCTGCAACAGTAAAGAAAGAAACAAAGCCGCGGACGGTAAAAAGCCTTATACCCGAAATATCAGGCGCATCGGTGAAGCCTGCATCGTCGCCGTCAAAATCACCGTCAAAATCGGTATCACCGTCGCCGCCGAGACCCATAAGCAAAAGTACCGTTTGAATTATAAGCACAAGCGTTGCCGGCAAGGCAAAGCAGCAGAAAATCTGTTGTAAAGAGCTGAGACTGTTCCAAAGCTCGATCATGGTTTTACCTCCTTATCAAATACTTTCAAGCATTATTTCCGCATCTTTTTTCAGATAGCCTGCTATGTACGATTTTGACATAATAAGCAAAGCCTTTTCCAAACGTGTCTTACCGTCTGACACGGGCGGAGAGTATCTGCGTACCGTTTCGGTAATCGTTTCGCGAAGAAATCCATCGTCACAGCGCAGACTTTTTCCTGCTGAATAGATAACGGTACAAAAATAGTCATAAAGCTCGCTGTCGTCGATTATATCGTCGCGCTCGTCGGTAAGCGAGCCGTTTACGTAGCGCAAGAGCAGCACTATCTTATCTATCTGCATACAGGTGCGCAGTGCGTTTATCAAAACTATTCGTGCCGTTTGGCGCGGAGTGTATTTTTTACCTGCAGGACGGGAAACAAATTCGCGTTTTACCCAATTTTGTATAGCGGAGCTTTCTGCCCCCGTAAGCTCCGAAAGCTGGGAGAGGAAAAGTCCGTTGGTTATTGTGAAAATAGGTGAAAGAAGCTTTGTAAAAGCTCCGTCGCATATAGGATATGCTAAAGTTGTGCCTGGCATTCTTTCTGTAAGACGCTCCATGTTTTTTCCTTCCTTCAAAGATTTCGTATGATGCGTGAAAGATGCATCGTCATAATCGTAGCTACGAGTTATGTTACGCTTATATTGTACAATAAAGTCTAAAGATTGTCAAATGTGGTCTCATGACCGTATAAACGGTTTTGGCGAACTGAATTAAAATATCTTGAAAAATCTCTTGATATCTACGAATTTTAAAGTTTTTCGCGGTTTTTCTCAATTTTTATTTCGAACTAAAGGGCGGATGTTATAAAAGACAAGGGGTACGAATTGCGGCTTATTTTAATTCCTCGCGGCGGATAAACTCTTCTTGTGCGCCTTTTGACATATCCACAAAATTTGCGCTGTATCCCGTAATTCTTACCAAAAGGTCTCGGTATTCGTTTGGGGCGGCTTGAGCTTTGCGAAGCTCATCGGTATCGACTATACTGAATTGCAGTTGCATTCCGCCTTTATTGAAATAAGATTTAATAAGCGCGTGGATTATTTTATCGCCGTTGTCGTCTGTCATAACGCTTTTGCTGAGACGAATATTTAGTGCGCCCGAATGAATTCGATTAAAGGGTAATTTGGAAACAGAGTTTAAAACGTCCGTAACGCCTGATGAAAAACCTACAGTAGGTGAGAGGTTTTCCGTGAAAGGCGCGCCGCGTCTTCTTCCGTCCACGGTGGCGTTCATTGCTTTACCGTCTGCCAAATGGTTGGAATCGTTTATTGTAACGTTTAAAGTATAAATATCTCTGACGCCGTTTTCGTTTGTGGCTTTTTCGTCAATAACGTCCAATAAAGTTGACATTAAACGGACGGCGTGCGCATCGGCATCGTCGTTGTTTTTGCCGAATTTAGGTGATTTGAGGCAATCGGACAATATATCTGCGTAGTTTTCGAAATCATCGTCGGCGGCACCTATCAGCTCAGCCAAAGAATACTTTTTCTCTTTGAAAACGAGGTGATCTACGGCACTGAGCATATCTGCGGCTGTGCCGATATTTCTGAGCAAAACGTAAAGTGCAGGATATTTCGTTCGTTCCCTTGAGCTTTTGCCTGCATTTTCTATGCAGTCCTCTGAAATGCATTCTGAAAGAGATAAAATATCGTAAAGGGATGAATTATTGCTTAAATAGTATGCTCTGTAATCGGAAAACATTTGCTTTATCAAATCACCGTAATGATTTGCGATGACGGTATAAAGCTCGTCCATGGAAGAAAGGGACGTTACGGAATGCAAAGCATCGTTAACTACAATGGGAAGCGGCGCGCCGCAAATGCCGACGATTTTGGAGCCGCCTGCAATGTCGGGCCAATTACAGGGATGGATTGAATAATTTATCGCATCTTTTTTATCAATTCCTATGTGTAAATGCGCAGGAATGACCGTTTCATCGTTATAAAGAAGCAAGGAAGCGTTTTCCTTGACCTTACTGCTTAAAATGCTCCAGAGCTTTTCGTTTTTATTATCGTATCTGCAAACGTAAATGGGGTTTTTAAGCAGGGGATGAATATGCTTTGCAAATAAAATGGAAAGAGGATTATCTGAAATATTCTCGTTGGTATGACCGCCGATAGTGATATAACCGGGAGATTCGTAAACGGGGTTTCGAAGCCAGCCTGTTTGCTCATAGTCGTCGTTTAAATAAGCCATCTGATGCTCGCCTCTGCCTAAATGAAGACTCATTTTAGCGGAAAAATCATCTATCAAACAGCCTGCATCTTCCTCGGTCAAATTGCAATTTTTCAAATCCTCGAGGTAAAGGGGAAGAAGAACTACGTCTAATCGTCCCACGTTAAGGCAAGCGACCATCGCTCCTGCGTAGACGAGGTAAATATTATAAATGAACAAAATCAGCTGTAAAGCCTCGCGGAATGTTTGCGGAGCATTTTGGGTAAGGGAAAAGCAGACCTCGGCGCATTCCGTTTGACATGCATCCAAAGCGGCTTTTCCGTAGCGTCCGATATAGTCTCGAATAGCTTCATATGTTAATTTCATACCTTCAAGATAAGTTATTACGTCCTCGCGTGCGCCCTCTGCCTGTACTTTTTTGATTTTTTGCTCGGTTTTGTTTATATATCCGACGATACCGATATTGACGAGTGTTTCGCAATCGATGGTGAAATGCCCGCCGTTAAATCTGACGATAGGGTTGTTGTTCGGATCATTTGCCCAAATTTTATCCAATCTTTCTTGCTCTTCAGCACTCGGAACGTGGTCGTCAAAGCGTCCCAGTAGCATATCGTAAGGCGTTATTGGCAAAGAAGCTTTACTTAAAACATAGGCAAGTCCTTTTCCAAGCTGTAGCGGCTGTGGAAGATCTTTTACAGCGTCCCACGCTTCATCTAATAAAAAATACCGTTCAACCAAAGTGCTTTCAAATGGCTTTTCTCTGAGAAGATGAATAGCTTCTTGTATTGATCTGTTTGCTTTTTCCGTGTTTTTCATGCTGAAAATACTCCTTTGACTTGGTTGATTTGTTATGCTATTCAATAATTGTTATTGTATGCGTTGCATTATATTCTTCGTCGGCACCGAGAGAAATAATACCTTCCTTGACTGTTATATCGTAATTACTGTCAACCGTGTCCTGAACTCCTGCCCACGGCTCAATGCAAATGAAGGGCGCGTTAGGCTTATGCCAAAGGAGAAAATGAGTGGCATAAGGAAAATCAATTTTAACAGCCTTGCCTGTTTTGCGGTTGCGCAAGGTTGCTGAGCGTGATTTAAGACCTCTGAAAACGAGGGCGTCGATGGTGAAATACTTATCGTAAAGGGGCAAAACGTTGCTGTCCTTCAAAATCGGCAAGCTTTGATTGGAAACGAGAGCGCCGTAAAGCACGGAAGCGTTAAGCGTTTCATTTTGCGGAAAGATAACGTCGTAATCCTCAATACCCTCGGGTGTATAATAGCCTTCGTGAGAGCCGATGGAAAAATACATTGTTTTTTCCGAAAGGTTGTTCACCTCGTATTCAATATTCAAAGATGTATTATTGAGTGTAAAAATAACGCGAAGCTCATATTCAAAGGGAAAGCTTTTCTTTGTTTCTTCACTTGATGTGTGAAGAAAAACAGCGCTGTGCTCGTCTGCGCTTTCAACATCAAAGGGAAGCGAGCGGCAATAACCGTGCTTGGGCAAGGTGTATTCCTTGCCTTCAAAAATATACTTATTATCCTTAAGACCGCCGCAAATCGGGAACATCATCGGCGCGGAGCTACCCCATATTTCCTTTTTGCCTTCCCAAATGTATTCGATGCCGCCGCATAAAATGCTTTTAAGCTCAGCGCCGATCTCGCTGATTTTGACGATCATTTTGTCATTTTGTAAAGTAATCATAAAAAACCTCGCTAAATATATTTGTATATTATTATACATATAAAGTTACCGATTTGTCAACAAGGAAAATTGGCTGACAAAAAAATATACAGAAAACAAATTCCCTCACGGTGTGGGGGAATTGTATCAAAGCGAAAGTGGTTAAATGGAGAAGATCAAGATATCTGAATCAGTAATTTTTAAGTCAAATCCAATCATGCTGAAATACTGACTGAGCTTTGAATGACATATCAAAAGGTCATTATTGACAAAGCTTCTTTGAACACCTGAACTGCCGGGGGATAAAACGAGAATTTCACTCATCGGAGCATAAGAGTCTTCGCGTTTTTCACCGAAGGTGAGAGTATTCAAATTGAGAATAAAGCACAACTTGCCAAAGTCAACGGAAACGGTAGGAGTGTCTTGTTGCCATGTAACCGTTGCTCCGAGCACTTCGGAAAGAGCGAGAAGCGGAAGCTGAATAATCTCGTGCCCGCTACTTAAAATCAACGCTTCGGTATATATCTTATCGGTCAAATCCTCGCCGTTTATAATAAGGCGGCGCTGTTTTGTTTCTTTTACTACGGCAACTTCCTTTCGAAACGCGGGATTTGCCATGCGGTTTATGACAGCGCAAACTTCAGCACGGGAAATAAAGCTTTTGGGCATAAACTCGCAATTTCTGTTGCCGATGATTATACCGCTGCGATAGAAAAAGTATATTTCATCGCTGAATTTATCGGACATTTTTACATCAGGAATTGTATTGTCGGCAACGTGATTTTTCAAAGGATGATATTTTCCGGAGTGATAAGCGGCGAAGATGATATGTACGAAGTCCTCACGGGTAGCAAACGCAGTATAGCTTTCAAATTCGTAGGGAATGGAGTTTTTCTTCGCATAACTGAGATATGTGCTGTACCACACGTTAGTGCCGTTTTCTAAAGTAACTGTTTTTTCACGGATTTGCTGATGCATACAGCAGGCAAGCTTGATAGCCTCGGCATATGTAATGTTGTCTGTTGGAGCAAAGCGGCTGTTACCTTTACCCTTGACAAAGCCGTTTTCATAAGCGAAAGCTACGTCGCTGTAAAACCAATCGTCCTGTGAAATATCAGTAAACGGTAATGTATCTTGCTCTGCATGGCAGGGAAGGCACGCCAATAGCATAATAAACGCCAGAAAAAGAGCGATAAATTTAATTTGTTTCATTCTACGTTTTCCTTTCTTATAGTTTCAGATATAAAAAAGCCGCAAAATACCCCTACGGTAAATTGCGCATTACATCGGTTTGATTTTTAAACGCTTATTTTTCATTGCGCCCTCCTTAAAAAGTGATGAATTATACTTACATAAATATTATACAATATAAAAATTTTGCTGTCAATATGGCTAACTATGAACGTTTGGCGATTTAGAGAAGATTTTTATGAAAAAAAGCAGAGAACTTTTGATATTCTCTGCTTGAAATCACATTTTAATAAGCGATGAATTATAGAAAGACCAGATATAACGCTCGACGTTTTCCATGGCAACGCCGTGTATTTCCGAAATAGCTTTCGTGTAAGCGTCAAGCTGTGTTTTGTAAGCGGAAACAAGCTCGTCGGGCGTTTTGCGGTCTGTTTTAAAGTCGATAACAGCGAAATTTCCGTTGTTATCTTCAAAATAAAGGTCGATTATACCCTGTAAAACAGTTTCATCCCTTGAAATGCCGAATATATCGAGATTGGAAAGAATGCTGAACTTTTTCTCACGATAAATGCTTTTCGCGCTTTGAAGTCGCTTTGCAACGGACGAGGTGAAAAAGTCGGCAAGCTTTTTGCAGTTTAAAAGCTCGTACTCCGTTTTGTCCAAAAACCCTGCGCTGTGAAGACGTAAAGCCTCGTTTTCTATGGCTTTAACGTCGGAGCAAGCGGAAAAATCGGCAAATTCCATGAAAATATGCATTGCCGTACCGCGCAAAGCGGCAACGCCTACGGGCTTTTCCATAAAGTCGGGCAATACGGGCTCAAATTCACCGTAAAAGGCGTGTTCGCCGTCAGCTTGTACAAAGGCGCGCTTAAGCTCCGTTACAGAAACGCGCGACGGATGCGTATCGACGGTGTGCTCGTAGGAAAGACGTTGCGAAAGCTTTTCATAAAGCTCGTCATCCTCAGTGGTAGCGGTAACGTCGGCTTGCTCAACGTCGAAAAGCTCAGTATGCTTGAGTTTTTTTATAAACGGATCGAAAGCAACGGCGTTTTTTACATCTTCGGAATCGGAGTAAGTAACGATGTCCCAAAGCTCCGGCTTGCTGCGCGCTACGGCGAAGGAGAGCCAGCTTGACGTGCTGTCGCAAGGCGGCTTCATATCGTTTTCGGAAAATAGCTTAAATTTTTCACGGTATCTTACGATATCCTTTACAGTGATGGGAATGATGAGCTTTTCCTTTGCGCGAGTGAGGGCAACGTAGAAAACTCTCATTTCCTCGGAAAGGGTATCTCTTTTCTTTTTGTCGATAATTGCTGTCAGCATGGGCGTTTTGTAAAGTGCACCAAAGCGGCTGTCGCGAAGCTTAAATGCGACACCAAGCTCACCGTCAAAAAGAAGCTTGCCCGTAAGGTCGCGGTGCTTGAATGTTACGGAAGAGTTTGCAATGAAGCAAACGGGATATTCAAGCCCTTTTGATTTGTGAATGGTGACTATTCTGACAGCGTTTGAATCGATGGTTTTTGCCGAGCCTGTGGGCTCACTGCGCTGGGCTTGCATTTTATCGATAAAAAGCACGAAATTGTAAAGCCCTTTAAAGCTTGTTTTTTCGTATCTTCGGGCGTAATCCTCAAGCAAACGCAGATTTGCACAGCGAAGCTCGCCGTTATCCATAGCCGCGGCGACAGACATGAAGCCCGTTTCCTCATAAAGACGCTGAAGCAGGATGTTGACGGGCACGTTTACAGCCATAAGACGGTACTGCTCAAGTCGGGAAAGAAGCATGGCGCATTTTTTGCCAAGCTCGTCGCTGTCCGCTGATTTTTCGCGAACGCTTTCTATCAGCGCCATTTCCGTCCTTCCGATACGAATGCGAGCAAGCTCGTCGGAGGTGAAAAGGAAAATGGGACTGCGCATTGCGGCGGCAAGGGAAATGTCGTCAAAGGGATTATTCATTGCGCGCAAAAGGGACAGAACGGTTGATACCTCAGGTGTTTGGAAATAGCTTTCGTCTGTATCGGCGACAAAGGGAATGCCGTATTCAGGTAAAAGCTCCTCAAAAACATTTAGCTTATCCTTTGCGGCGCGTATAAGTATGGCAATATCGCTGTAGCGTATGTCGCGCATAGTGTCGCTGTCGCGGTCGTAAACCTGAACCTTGTCGGAAAAAAGCTTACCGATACGGCAAGCGATAAAGCGCACTTCCTTTTCGAGTGCTTTTTCGTCGTCGTCGGCATCCTTGGCTGAAAGGTCGAGATAATCTATCTCCGTTTGGCAGGTGTCCGATGGGGGATAGCTTTCAGCGCCGAAGTAAAGCTTTTCATCCTCGTTATAATCTATATCTCCGAGATTTCTGCTCATGGCGCTTTCAAAAACGGCGTTTACAGAATCTATGACCTGAGTGCGGCTGCGGAAGTTTTTACCCAGTATAATGCGCATATCGCGCTGTGTATTTGAACCGTCGTAAGCAGGAAAAGTGTCCTTGTAGCCGATGAAAAGCTCGGGCATGGCGTGACGGAAGCGGTAAATGCTTTGCTTTACGTCACCGACCATGAAAATATTGCGTTCGTCGTTGGAAACGGCACGAAACAGTAAGTCCTGCGTAAGGTTTGTGTCCTGATATTCGTCGACGATTATGTGGGAGAATGAGTCTGCCACGGTTTCGGCAATGGCTGTGCGGGTGTATTTACCGCTGTCAACGTCGTAATCCTTTATCAAAAGCTCCAAAGCAAAATGCTCAAGGTCGGAAAAGTCCAAAAGACCGCGTTTTTTCTTTTTCTCGCTGTATCTTCTTGAGTAATCGCTGACCATCTCAAAAATCACGTTCGTTATTTTTCCTGCGCTTTGTATATCCTCGAAAACGGATTTTTCGTCAATTGGAATATGAATCTCGCGAAGCTTTTCCGCACGCTCTTTGAAAAGCTTGCGTTTTTGATTTAAAAGCTCTGCCGCAACGGGGTCGACTTTTCTTGTGCCTGCAACGCTTGTGAATTTATTTGTAGCGAGCCTTACGGTAAAGCCGCGATAATCGCCGTTTTGTATACAGGTGCAAAGCGAAAGAGCAAAGACGAGATCATCGGCGAAGGCGCTACCGAATTTTTTGTGCAAGGCTTCATCGTCGGCAAGATCGAGTGCTGATTGATTTGCGGCGGCAATAGATAAAAGCTCTTCACATTGTGATTGCGCTGATCTTGTAAGATACTTGCCCCAAACGGTGTCGGCAAAAGGCGTGTTTTCGGAGATATCGTAAAAGCTTTTTCTGCTGTCAAGCCATTTTTGAGGGAAGGGGTTTGATGAAATAAACTCATAAAGCGTCGAAATGGTATTGCAAAGCTCGTCATCATTTTTTGAATTTGTAAAAATGTTGAGAATATCGAGAAAAGCGCTGTCGGAAAGGCGGTTTTCATAAAAATCGTCAATAGCCTCGTTGAGCGCATCAGTTTTAAGCATAGCGGCTTCAGCGGAATCTGCTATACGGAAGTCAGGCTCTATATCGAGAGCGTAAAAATATGTGCGCAGCAGGTATGTACAAAAGGCGTGAACCGTGCTGATATGAGCGTGAGAAATAAGGGTAAGCTGGCGGGCGAGCGATGTCTCGCCGCTTTTTATGCGCTCGGAAAGTGCCTTGACTATTTTTTCACGCATTTCGGATGCGGCGGCTTCCGTAAATGTAACGATAAGAAGCTTGTCAACGTCGCAGGGGTTTTCCGCGTCTGTAATCAGGCGCAAGACACGCTCGACCAAAACTGCCGTTTTGCCCGAGCCTGCCGCCGCGGAGACAAGTATACGTCCGCCGCGTGCATCTATTGCGTTTTGCTGTTCAGCCGTCCATTTCATATTTTAACCCTTTTTTAGCATTTCAAAAATAAGCGTTTCCAAAATCATTTTATCCGTCATACCGCTTGCGCTTTTAAGCCGTGTGTCCGCATCGGCACATGAGTGTATCCAACGGCGCAAAAGCTTTATATCAGTTCTTTCAGCCACGGGAGTGAGCTTGCGCACGATAAAAGGGGCAATTTTACATTCGCTTTGAAGCTGCTGAGCGGGAACGCCGCAGGAAATAGCCGTTTTAATGCGGTAAAGATTGGCTATGCTTGACGAAAGTGCACCTAAAATAGCGGGCGCTTGCTCCTTTTGAGCAAAAAGCTCCGAAAGAATATTAAGTGCGCGCTCGTATCTGCCGAAGGCGAGGGCATCCGTCATGTCAAAAACAGCGGCTTCAACTGTTACGACAGCCGTTTGCTTTACGTCGGCAAGAGTTATTTTCTCGCGGCGGCTGTAGCTTAAGATCTTCGCCATTTCGTTGTGCATATGCTCCATTGACGGGCCGCAATTATTGATGATGTAATCAACGGCGTTATCGTCAATTTGCTTTTGGGCCGCTTCTGCCTGACGGCGAAGCCATGTGGCAAGCTTTGCGGGCGATTGGTCGTCAAAGCTTATAATGAGCCCCTTTTGGTCGATGGACTTACCCAGCTTTTTGTCGGGCTTATAGGTGTCGCCGCTGTAATAAAAAATCACGGTAAGAGCATCGTCGCAAAGCTCAATTATATCGGCAACACGGGCGGATTTGTCTGCAGGCAGCTTTGAAAGCTCCGTATCCTTAAGCGTGACAACGCGGCGCTCGGCGAAAAACGGAGCGCTTTCTGCGGCATCGCAAAAATCATCAACGGATTTTTCACCGTCGAAAACGGAATAATTGTATTCAGCCGTATCCTCCGAGACGGCGCGCTTTACGATGTCGTCGAGCATACGCTTTTTTAAAAAGTTTTCCTTGCCGTAAAGCACATATATAGGATAAATATTGCCTGAGCGAAGCTCCTTGACTGCAGTTTCGTATGTGGCGTCCATGACGTCTCCTTATCAGTTGTGTCCTTTTATCGTTTCACTAAAGAGCATATCGTAAATCGTAATACCTGCGTTTGTAAGAATATCAATATTGCGGGCAACGGGGAAGACGGGAGACCAGTTTTCAACATGGAAAACACGGTACGTCGTGCCGTCGCTTCCTGTTTTCGTGCCGTTAAAATAGCCTGTGAAGCAATACTGATTTTCGGGATTTACGTGCATGAGTATATCGTAACCGAAGGTAGTCGGGTAACTGCCTTCTACGATTACAGTTTCAACAAATTTTCCGTTTTGCGTGCAAACATACCACTTCGGACCGTGATAATCAATGCCGAATTGGCAGATTATGCGAGTTTGCGAGTCATCGCCGTAGATATAAAAGCCGTCGCTGAAATCGGAGAAATCAACGGATATGGCGGGCTTTATGGGAATATACATGGCGAGCACGATAAGCGCCGCGGCAATTACTATACAGGTGAGTGCCGTGATCGTATTTTTGCGGGAGCGAAGCTGTCTTGCGCGCTTTGTGTCGATGGTGAGACGGCGGAATGCCTCTTCTAAAGCGGCATCCTCCGTTTCAAAATACATCTCATCGTATGTGCTGATGCCGAATTTATAGTAAACTGAAATTTTTCCGTCCTTTTCCTTGTCGATGCAAAGGCAGTTTTTGTGCTTGCCCTCGCCGTAAAGGCAATATGATTTTGTATCAATGAGCTTGGAAGCGGCTTTTTGCTTGAATTCATTGTATGTCATAGCTTTTGCTCCTTTCAGAAAATGCTTTTTGCAGCGTCGTATACTCGGGTAAAGACCTGATCTACCGTGCCGAATGCATCGACTATTTTGACGTTTTCCTTTCCGTCCAAAAGCTTGAAAACGTCGTAAAAGCGGCTGCGGACACGGCGCAGAGTTTCAACCTTTTCGTAAATCTCCGTTTTGTCGCGGCCTTTTTCTATACGCTCACGGCAGTTTTCGGGAGAAAGGTCGAGAAAAATACAAAGATCGGGCTTTATTATATCGGGACAATTAAGGTTCATGTCCATTACCCAATTTATATCCGTATCAATTCCCTGATAGGCAAAGGAAGAATAGTAGTATCTTCCGCAGATAACCGTTTGACCTTTTTCCAAAAGCGCGCGGATACCTACGTCGGGAGCACAGTTGTGCTTGACTCTGTCCGTCAGAAAAAGAGCGGCAAGCTCCGCAGGGGAAGCGTCAAGCTCACCTGAAAGAGCGCGGCGAAGCATGCGTCCGCATTCAAAATCTGTTGGCTCCGCAGTTAAAACGGCGTCAACTCCGTCAGCAACGAGCCTTTCATAAAGCAATTTAAGCTGTGTGTCCTTTCCCGAACCGTCAAGTCCCTCAAGGACGATAAATTTACCGCGCTTATTCATACTGATATCCCTTCAAAAAACTGTTTTATATTATTTTATCATAAAACAAGTGGGATTGCAAGGGCTGAATAATATTTATGTAAATAATAAGCAAGGGTTGAAAAAACCTTGGGAATGTTGTATAATATACTTATTATAATGAAGTGAAGGAGACTTATCATGAGCAGCTTTGAAAATCTTAGAATAGTCGATAATTTTTATCAGACGTCGCTTTTCTTTCCCATGCCTACCGTAGTTATCAGCACGTTGTGCGAAAACGGTATGACAACACTTGGCCCTTATTCTCTTATACAGCCCTATTACGTAGCCGGAAAGGATTATTATGCAATGCTTTTAAGCTGCAGAAATTCGTCGAACACGGCACAAAATATTTTGCGAAACGGAAAGTGCGCCATAAGCTTTATTGATGATAAACCGTCCTCGTTCAAGGAAGCTGTAAAGCTTTCATGGCCGGGTGACAAGCCTGAAGAGAAAATGCCGAAATGCAATTTCAAGCTTGAAACAAGCCTTATCGAGGAAGAAAATCCGCAGGATAAGCGTCCAATGGTCCTGACTGATGCCATACAAGTAATTGAATGTACTTGGATGCGTGAACTTGACGGAGCTGATAAGGATATGCCGGGTCAGCTTAACGGATATGAGGGACCGTATCATGATTTCAACGGTATTACGAGCAAGTTCGGTGCGCATTTCATTTTGCGTATAGATAAAATACTTATGAAGAAAAAATACAAGGATGCCATCATAAACGGCGTTAAAGCGAAAGATTTTCCTCCGCTTCCCGTTGATTACGGGTATCGCGATTCGAAAAATTTCTGGTTTCACAGGAAATCCCGCATGAGAGCGGAGCTTTTGCAAATGCGTCAGGCATCGCTTGAATCTGTAAGATATGCGGCAGACCGCGTGGATGACAAGGTCAAGTTTACGGACGACGCGCTGAAAACGGTTCTTGCCGTGCCGAGAGTATTTTTACCGTTGGTGCTTAAGGGCTGTGTTGATTGGGCAAAGGAAAACAACGTGGAACTGATAACGGAAGAGCACATGAAGATAATCAACGATAAAAGAGCGAAGGAAAAAGGGAAAAAATAAAACGGCGGGAGTGGAGAATTACTGTGCCGATCAAAGTAATAAGACAGGATATAACAAAAATAGAGTGCGACGCTATTGTGAACCCGTCCGATGAACGTCTTACGGGTTGTGGCGGATTGGATAAAGTGATACACGATGTGGCAGGCAATATGCTTGCAGAGCAATGCAGAAAGCTTGGCGGAGTGAAAACGGGCGAGGCGAAGCTGACGAGAGGGCTTAATTTGCCGTGCAAGCACGTTATCCATACGGCAGGACCGATTTGGCAAGGCGGAGATCAAGGTGAAGATGAACTACTCGCCTCTTGCTATACCTCTTGTCTTAAGCTTGCCAAGGCACATAGATTCAGAAGTGTTGCCTTTCCCGTGATCTCTTCGGGCAGCTACGGATACCCAAAAGACAGAGCGATGAAGATCGCCATAAAGGCGATAGGCGATTTTGTATTCGAAAATGAAATGCTTATCTATCTTGTCGTTTATGATAAAAGCGCCTATTGCGTAAGCGAAAAGCTGTTTGCGCAGGTGGAATCGTTTATCGACGACGCGTATGTGAGTGAGCGAGCGCCGAGGCTTAACGCTTCAAGGATGGTACGCACAGACAGGGCTTTTGAGCAAATGGCAGCGTGTGCGTCAACGTGCGCGGAGGATGCGCCGAAAGATACGAAAAGCCTTGATGAAATGCTGGAGGAAATGGACAAAGGCTTTGCGGAAACGCTGTTTTATTATATTGATAAAAAAGGGCTTTCCGACGTTGAATGCTATAAAAAAGCTAACGTGGACAAAAAGACCTTTTCCAAGATAAAGTGTAATAAAAGCTATAAGCCCAGCAAGGTGACGGCTGTATCCTTTGCAATAGCCTTACGGCTTGACATTGACGAAACGAACCATCTTTTGCGTACAGTCGGTATGACGCTGTCGAGAAGCAGTAAATTTGACGTTATAATTGAATATTTTATAACGAGCGGAAATTACGAGAGCATATTTGATGTGAATGAAACGCTTTTTCAGTTTGATCAGGTAATGCTCGGCGTATAAAAAGTCTCCCGACGAGCGACCAAACCTCCTTTGTGATGTGTTAAAATGCAGACACAAAACTAAAGGAGGTTTTTCTTATGAAAAACAATATTACAGAAATCGTATTTATTCTTGACAGAAGCGGCTCGATGGCAGGCTTTGAGGCTGATACCGTAGGCGGTTTTAACGCGACGGTCGAAAAGCAAAGAATGCAGGAGGGCAAGGCGTACGTTTCAACGGTGCTTTTTGACAACGAAAGCGAAGTGATACACGACAGAGTGGAGATTGGTGATATAAAGCCGATGACGGAAAGAGATTATCAAGTCGGCGGCTGCACGGCACTTTTGGACGCTGTGGGCGGTGCCATACGTCATATCGGCAATATTCACAAGTACGCAAGAAAAGAGGACGTGCCCGATCATACTATTTTTGTTATTACTACCGACGGTATGGAAAATGCCAGCCGTAATTACAGCAAAAGCGAAGTGAAAAAGCTTATCAAAAATCAAACGGAAAAATACGGTTGGGAGTTTATTTTTCTTGCGGCAAATATTGACGCTGTACAAGCGGCGGAGAATATCGGAATAAGGGCAGAGCGTGCCGTAAATTACCGCCAAAACAAAAAAGGCGTCAAGATGACGTATGAAGCAATGTCCAACGCCATAAGCGCCGTAAGACGGTGCGAAAGCCTTGATAACGAGCGGTGGCGCGCCGACATTGATGAAAGCAACAAAAACGCGAAGTAAACGAGAAAATAAAAGGGATTGCTCTTGCGTTTGCCTTAATAAATTTGCGATATAGTTATTGACGGACAGGAAAATTTGTGCTATAATTTGATAAACACATTATAGTAGGCGAAAAGTCTGCGACTGTTT
Organism: Oscillospiraceae bacterium; assembly: GCA_015067075.1. Lineage (GTDB taxonomy): Bacteria > Bacillota > Clostridia > Oscillospirales > SIG530 > SIG530. The sequence continues at coordinate 2,956 of SVND01000016.1, read as the reverse complement.
AACGAATTTTTTTATTGGAGGATAAAAATATGTTGGTAAACACAAAAGCGAGAATCGGCGTATTCTCAATTGCCCTTGGCGCATATCTGCCGCAGTTTCCTTCCCTTGTTCCCGAATTTGAGGAGCAGTATGAGGCGTTTAAAAAGACTCTTCCCGATACTGTTGAGATCATCGACGGCGGAATAGTTACAACTAAGGAATTAGCTATGGCGGCGGGAGATAAATTCCGTGCGGCTGACGTTGACCTTGTAATACTTCAGATGCTTACATATGCAACATCTTACAATATGTTGCCCGCTATCAGAGACCTTGACGTTCCCGTTGTCGTTGTAAACGTACAGAAGCTCAAGGCACCTGATTATGCAAACACAGATATTCCCAAGTGGCTTGGCGAGCTTTATGCTTGCGGCGCTGTTGGCGAAGCTGTTGCTGACCTTGAAAGAGCCGGCAAGAGACACGCTGTAATTACAGGCGTTGTTGAAGGCGGAGATCCTTACGTTGCTCAGGAGATCGAGGCTTGGTGCCGCGCGGCTCAGGTTCGCAGAAGATTCCGTGATACCAACATTGCTCAGATAGGCAGACCCTATCCCGGTATGATGGACCTTTACATCGACGAAACAAATCTTTATAACAGAATGTTCCTTTACACGAAGCAGTTTGACTGGGAAAAGATGTGGGCTATCGCCGACAATATCACAGACGAGGCTGCTATCCGCGCAAAGGCTGAGGATATCCTTAACACCTTCGATATCGAAGGCGGCGCAACGGTTGAAACTGTTTGGGAAATGGCTAAATACGTTGTTGCTTTTGAAAAGTGGGTAGACGATGAACAGCTTGGTCTTATCGCGTCTCACTATGACGGTTTTGCTACAGGCAAGGCTGGCGTTTTGGACTCCATGCTTATCCCCGCATTCTCAATGCTTATTAAGCAGGGAACAGCTTGCGCAGTTGAAGGCGACATCAAGGTTGCAATGGCTATGAGCATTCTCAAGACTATCGCAGGCACAGGCCAGCTTTCCGAAATGTACTCCATCGACTTCAACGAAGATATCTGCATTATCGGTCATTCCGGCTCCGGCGATGCTGACATTTCCACAGCTAAAAAGCCCACGATGAAGATCGTTCCCGTTTTCCACGGAAAAACAGGCGGTGGCTATCTTACACAGTTCTATCCCCCCGTCGGCGAGATCACATACCTTGCCATTACACAGGATAAGGACGGCAACTTCAAGTTTATCGTTGCTGAAGGCGTAAACGAGGAAGGCCCCATCTTCATGTTCGGCGATACAAATATGAGAACTCGCTTCACCTGCGGCGCAAGAGAATTCTGCAACCGTTGGAGCGAAGCAGGCCCCACTCACCATATGGCAGCCGCTACAGGCAGACATATCGACACTATCCTCAAGGTCGCAAAGATCCTCAACGTACCTTGCGAAATCGTCACAAGATAACATTAAGAACATCAAATATGAAACGAACCCTAAAGCTTTTGCTTTGGGGTTCGTTTTTTACTTTAATATGGGAAAATGTAAAAAAATATTGACTTTATAACTGATATAGTGTAAAATAAATAATGTGCAAAGCAGGCGATAAATGGTAAAAAAACCGAAATTGGTTTTATAAAAGGAGGCAGACGATGAAAAAAATAGCGTGCATTTTGATTTGCTTGTGTCTGTTGGCTTTGACTTCTTGTGTGCCGAAACAGGAAAACGACGGTATTGAAGGAGTAAAACAAAATATTACCGACGGAATTTTAGCTCTTGATTTGGAAAATGTTCGCTTTTCGCAAGGAGAGATAGTTGCTACACAGGCTTGGTCTGATGAAATGGAGCGAAGGGAAGGATGCTTTGCAAGATTTTATACGCAGGAATTACGTCAATACAGCGGACCGCAGGTATTTGCTGTGGCGCAGGATAAGACAATTTATGTGTATGACACGTATAATAAGCTAATTAAAGCTTTTAAGGATAAAAAGCAGGTATCTCAAATAGATTTGAAAAATACATCCTTTGAGGCAGGCGTTATGCAGGATATGATCTGGGCGAATAACGCGCTGTATGCGGTAGAAAAAACACAAGCGGTCGTAGTGAAAATTACTGATAATACTATTGAAACGGTGGAGTTTGATGAGCCGATAAATGAAATAATCTCGGTAGCTGTCAATCCGAACGGCGAAGTTGAGGCGAAAGCATTGTTTTCAGAAAGAAAACAAGCAACCTTTTACCTTAAAGCTGATACGGAAAAAGGTAAGGAGATTTTTTCAAGGGACAGAAATGAAATAATAGAAGAAAAGCAGACGGAAAACAGATTTGCGCTTACAAAAGATGCTTATGAACCGAAGTTTGTTTTGGAGCGTTATGACAGTAACAGCGAACTTACAAATTCATTAGTGCTCGATTTCAGTGCAACTGTACTTGCAAACGGTATGCCTTTGGCAGAAATAATCGGAGTAGATGATGAAAACGTCTATATTAAAGCTGAAATATACGGTACGTTTATCGTAAAAGTTAATTTCAGCAAAAATTTTGCGGAAGCATTCAGAATACCCGATAAGCTGTTTCATAAGGACGACGAATACGGACGCTGGTATAACGGGTCGACGATAATGATGATGCAAATTGCACAGAACGGATATTGCTATCGCGGATATATGGATGCAGAGGGGACGCATATTGTTTGCTATAAACTCAATTAGTAATTAACTACTTATAAAATCGATCTCCCACAGACCGTTGATCGGAATGTGGGAGATCTTTTATTAAAAAGAGAAAATTCAATTTTCAACAATGTGTCGTGCAACGTGGACACCGCTGGCTGAAGCATGGGACAGGGAGTGGGTGATACCGCTTCCGTCGCCGATGATGTAAAGACCTTTATAGCAGGATTCAAGATTTTCATTTACATCAACTTCCATGTTGTAGAACTTAACTTCGACACCGTAAAGAAGTGTGTCGTC
>SVND01000075.1 GCA_015067075.1 Oscillospiraceae bacterium | reverse complement strand
TGAGGAGAAGGTGTCAGCTTTAGCTGACGGATGAGGTGTCTACGATAGTTTTTTTGCTTTGATATTATTTTATTGCTTTATTGTGTTATTCGTCCATTTCTTCTACGCAGAAGAAATGGACAAAAGAGAGGCTCAAAACGAATAATGAGCTTTTGCGCATTATTCGTTTGGGAGGGAGGTTTCGATTCCTCCCTCTCTTAAAAATCTCTCCCTCTCAAACGACTTTTTCATCATTTTACCTACTACAAATTTTTTACCTCGCGTTTATGAAAAAGCGCTTTTTTCTTCGTCGGTATGATATGATCGGTGGGTTTTGATGTGATTTTAAAGCTTAATTTGTTGGTTTTTTTATTGTTTTTCACTTCAAACTTGTTCGCTCCTCTTATTCGCTGCGCAGATTTTCTTTCATTTCACATTATTTGTTGAGCGTCGGGGATAAATGCTCCGCACGGAGATTTTTTTACTGATAAAATAGCCATAAGCAGCGCTGTGATTTTCCTGCTTCACAGTAGGGACAGGTTTCTTGCCTGTGCAAAACAAAAGGAAATAACGGCTCTGCGAGCCTACACCTCACCACCGCCTGCGGCGGAGCCTCTCCTCAAGGAGAAGCCTGAAAAAGCCTTTTCTTCATGTAGCCGTATAATAAAGGCTCCCTCTGGAAAGGAGCTGGATTTTTGCCGAAGGCAAAAAGACTGAGGGAGAGATGACAGCGGCATCTATGATGGCATATAGGGTGCAAAACCACGTAAAAAGAGCAGGGATGAAACCCTGCTCTTTGTTTATTCACTTATTACAGAGCATTGAAAAGTCTGTATACCGTAAGGATAGACTGCTCTCTTGTGTATGTGCGAAGGGGGCTGAAGTTGGGAGGTGTTGTCGTGCTTGTACCGTTCATTACACCTATTGTATTTACATAGTAAATAAATTCTTTAGCCCATGCATAGATATCGTCTGCGTCTGCGAAGGCTACTTCGCTTGCTGTGATATCAGCGCCAAGTACCTTTGCCGCAAGTGCAAGCATCTTCGCAGCTTCCTGTCTTGTGATGTTTGCAGAAGGATCGAATGCACCGCTTGCTCTGCCGTTTACGATGCCCAGCTTTGCAGCTGCGATTACGTTTGCGCTATCTGTATCGGGGAAGGATACGTCAGACTTTGCATCTGCGTAGCCTGCGATCACGTCAGCGATAGCTTTGCCGCTCTTCTTTTCGATCATCTTGATGATAAGATCGCAGAAATCGCTTCTTGTGATGTCTGTTGTGTATGCGCTGTTAACGTGAGCGGGAACGAGGTCAGCTTCCAAAGCCTTGATTATCTCTTCCTTTGCCCATGCAGAAGGCTCGCCATTGAGTGTGGGGCTTGCGGGTGTGGGTTCTTCTTCGGAAGGAGCTTCGATAGTTTTAAGGCTTGTGTAGTCAGTTACGGGCTGGTTGCCTTCAACAACTGCAAGACCGTCAAACCATGCTGTACCGGACATGCAATCCCAAATACGAACATGGAAGCAAACTATCATATCTTCATTTGTTTCGGGCATTGTGAATGAAGCTGTAAGAAGAGTCCAATCCTTTGTGCCTGTGAGTTTTTCGCTGCCTGCATATTCAAGCTCAACCAATGTATGGTCATAGTTTCTGACTTCTACGTTGATATATGCGCCGATGTTGCCAAGAATCTTATTTGTCTTTGCATATGCCTGCCACGTATAAGTTTTGCCTGCTTCGAAAAGCTCGGAGGGAAGCGCAATGAAAGCAGTATTATGTACTCTCGTCTTGTCGGGGATTTTAAGCATGAGGGATTTTGAACCAAACTTAACTGTTTCGGTATCAAAGTTTATGCAGTTGGGGAAAGCAAACGGCAAACAGTCAGTTCCGCCGATCCAGCTACCCATAGCAGGATTACCCTTTGAGCCGTCGGGAGTAAAGTTGGGAATGTATGCATCGTAATATACGGTCGGTGCATTTTCTTCATCCATGATCAAATAGTTTTTCGTTTCTGCCGATGTGCCAAAGCCAGCGCAAAGAGTTAAAAGAAGTGCCATTGTCATGAGAATTGCCAAAAGTTTTTTCATGTTTATATCTCCTTTTTTATAGTTTACACAATTTTACCTCACATTTTCGCAATTTTCAATTGCAAAAAACGACTAAAACTATGCAAAAATTGACTTGCACAAAAAAATTGCGTGATTTACATAAAACCACGCAATTTCTCGATTTATTTACTTGTATAGTTATCAAAATATCCCTGTACGAGAACGATGGGCGTACCCTTGTCTCCGCTTCCCGACGTAAGATCGCAAAGCGAGCCGAGAAGGTCAGTAAATCTTCTGGGAGTCGTACCTTGAGATACCATAGAGCCTACAAGGTCGCTGTCCTTGGTCTTGATAAGGTCGCTTATGGCACTTTGAAGCTCTTCGCCGTTGAGATTTGCAAAATCGTTATCTGCAACGTACTTTATCTTTATCTCATTGGGTGTACCCTCAAGTCCCTTTGTATAGGCAGGAGATACAACGGGGTCAGCAAGCTCCCATATCTTACCTACGGGATCCTTGAATGCACCGTCGCCGTATATCATAGCTTCGATGCGCTTGCCTGTCTTTTCCGCAAGACGCTTGTGAAGCTTTGCAACGAAAGCTTCGCAGTCGCGTGGGAACAGCTTTATCGTATCTTCCGTGGATTTATTTGAGCCCAAAAGACCGTAATTCTCATTATATCCGCTTCCGTTTACAGGTGCAGTCATAATATCGTCGAGTCCCAAAGCTATCTTTGCGCCTGCCGCCTTGAGAAGTCTCTTTGTGCGAGCTCTCGTATGGATATCGCAAGCAAGTACGGCATCCGTATACTTAAGGATAGCGCGAGGATCGTTAGCGAAAACTATCTCAACCTCTGCTCCGCTTTCCTTTATAAGCTGCTGATAATACTCAACGTAGTCAACACCTGTAAAGGTATGCTTATTATAGCCGAAAAGCTCACGGTATTTTTCAAGAGAAAGCACGTCTGTAAAGGGATTTACACCCTTTTCATCGAGCATATCAAGGCTTATAAGATGATTTCCAACCTCATCGGAGGGATAGCTGAGCATGAGAACGATCTTCTTTGCACCCTTTGCGATACCGCGAAGGCATATCGCAAAGCGGTTACGGCTGAGTATGGGGAAAATAACGCCAACGGTTTCGCCGCCGAGCTTTGCACGCACGTCTGCCGCAATGTTGTCCACCGTTGCATAGTTACCCTGTGCACGGGCAACTACAGCTTCCGTAACAGCAACTATATCCCTATCGTTAAGCTCAAAGCCTTCTTCCTTTGATGCGGCAACGATGCAATCGGAGACTATCTCCGCAACATCATCACCCGTTCTGAAAATCGGAGCTCTTATGCCCCTTACCGTTGTTCCAACAGTTCTTGCCATATTAAATTACCTCTTTACTTTATTTTATTTGAAACAGCTCGATCGTTTCACCGTCAGGTCCTTTAAAGAACATTATTCTCGCAGGGATGACCTTTTCTTTGCCGTTTATTACTATATCCTTCGGCTCGATCGTGATTTGTGCGCCGAGAGCCTTTACAGCCTTCGCCGCTTTGTCGCAATCGTCCGTTTTTAAAGCGATATGCGCAAGTATACCCGTGGGTTGCTCTTTTGCGCCGCCCGGGAATATCTCAAATATGGCGCCGTCGCCCGATTCGAGCATTATACCTGCTATCTCGCCGTTTTCCTTATACCATGTGTTATACACGGAAAAGCCCAAGCCCTCCGTATAAAAGCGTACCGTCTTGTCAATATCGTAAGCGTTCATCGCAATATGATGAAAGCCGCCGCCGTATATTTTTTCGTTATACATCGCTTGCCCTCCGTTATTTTATACCGAAGGTCACGACGCAGAAGCCGTCGCGCCAAATAGGCTGTCCGTTGAGCTCACGTTCGGGCCAGCCTCCGACGTCGGTAAAGCTTGAGGGACCCGGGAAGTACGTTTCACCGCTGATATGGTGGTGAGGTCCGAGAAGGCATCTGTTGCCCGATATCGCTTCGATAACGATGGTGTTTTTGCCATCCTTAACGTAATCGGTGATATCAGTTTCGTAAGGTGCCCAGCAAACTGTTCTCACATTCTTGCCGTTGACCTTTATCTTCGTTACAGCGGCGCGCTGACTGTACTTGAGAACGACCTTGGAGCCGTCCTTCTTGATGTCGGCTTCAAAGCCGAAGCTTACCTTACCTGCAAAGAATGCAAAGCCCTGCTCCGTGATGCTGCCGCTGTTTACGCGCTTGGGCATTACGTCAATATAGAAAGCATCGTCGCTGAACAGCGCGTTTCGCTCGCCCTCAGTAAAGCCCGTCTTGGAATAGACGCCGAAGTTGCCGACGATATACATGCTTTCAAGCTCTGTATCATAGGTAAGTCTGTTAAAGCCCGTGCCCATTGCATCGTTGCCGAAAAGCACCTTATAAACGAAATCATTCTGATGGAAATCAGCTTTTACGTTAATTTCATTTTTGCCTTTTTTCACAAGGTCGGTTATATCGCACTTCTGGAACGCCGTATCTACCCACCAGGACTTGCCGTCGTATTCCACAGCCTTGCCGTTGAGCGTCATCTCAAAAGCGTTTACCGTTTCAGCGGCAAGATACATCTTGCCAAGCTTTTTCGGATTGCAGGCTATCTCAAAATTATATCTGAGCTCGACCTTGCAGGGCTTCTGAAGCGCCAAAAGCTCTCTCACAATAAGTATAACAGCCTTTTTATCCATCCATTTGCCGCCGTTGACACGGTACTTACAGATATCAAGTGTGAGCGCATTTTCACTGCACTTAGTGATTTTAAGCGTTTCGGGGACGGTTACCTCTGTAACAGCCCTTGTGTCCTTGTCCTGTTTGGCAGCATCGGAGTTGATGTCAAGAGCAATTATTACGGAGCCTGCCGCCAAAAGCTCAATATCAGCGCAAAGCTTTCCGTCCTTCGCGCAGTAATCCATAGCCTTTTCGCATACGTTTTCCATATCGAGAACCACGGCTGTGCTTCCGACTGTTTCAAGCTTAAAGCTCTTTGCGTTTTCGTTATCTGTATTAACGATATAAAGGAGCGTGTAGTCCTTCATGTTGCGGCGCATAATGCGAAGCTTATCAGTACCCTCGCCGTTTACGCAGTGCAAAACCGCGCCGCACTGCTCAAGTGCGCTGTAAAGCTGTGCATCGTTTTCAACGGCAACGACGTTCTCCTTAAGCCACGTCATAGCATCGACAGTACCGCTTACATATTTAGCAAGCGCGCCGATGGTGAATACCTTGCCGCCGCCCTTTACAAAATCCTTGAGAAGGTCCAGCGTTGTCGCCTCAATGTTTACCATTTCGGGAAGCACGACAGCCTTATACTCGCACTTGCCTATCTTTATGGAGCTTCCGCTTACCGTAGCGTATTTTGCCATTATCTGCTCATCGCCGAGGTGGTAGCCTATCTGCTTGCTGCCAAGCTTAAGTATTGCATCCTCAAGGCTCTTATGCAAGCCGAACAGCGTAGAATTGTCAAGCTGGTTAAAGCGAGTCCAAGCGCTTGTCATATTGTGTACAACGAGAACGGGTGCGCTTTCTACGCCTTCCGTCAAGAGCATGGAAAGTCTTCCGAAGTAATCGTTAAAATGCTTATACTCATCCCACCAGGGAAGCTGATAGAACAAGGAGGGTGGATAGTCACGCTTGCGCAAGCCCCTTAAGGTGTAGCCCTCAAGATGCTGGCACATATATGAAATACCGTTGACATACTGCCATTCGGCGATCCATTTAAGCTCCTCGGGCGTTACGTCCCAGCCCGTAAGTCCGAACATTTCGGAAAGGACCTGCTTTTTGCCAAGCTGTGCCGCGACGGATGAGACTTGCTTTGGGAGAAGGTCGCTTGCAATACCTCTGCCGAGCCAATCAATGCCGGGAATATCAAAATATTCATAAGAAGGCATACAGCCCGCTGTGGCGTGCATCTGGCTCATGAGGTTATCCTCAGCCATAACGTGACCTGTGAGCTTGCAGTTATGTGCTTTGCACCAATCGCCCATCTGTTTTATAAAATTCTCTGTATAAAGCTTGTTTATAAGCTTCCAGAAATCGTATCTTACGCTGTCGCCGCGTTCATCGGAAATGAAAAGGAAATAAAGATAGTCGAGAATATCGTAGCCGTATTCATCCTTGAATACCTTTTCAAGCTCGTATGACCAAGGCAAGCCTGCGCTTCCGAACTGCGGCTCGTCGGTGAAAAATCCGGGCATTGCATCGCCGAAATCATCAGCAAATCTTGCGTAATATTTTTCATGTGTATTATCAAGGAAAAGCTTTACCGTGTCAGCGTTGAGCGCGTCGATATAGCTGTCGTTCGTGTGCCACGTGATATAAACTATATCCTGACCTGCTGCCTCGCGCATTTCGTATTCCTTGGGCATTCTGCCGTAATTGCGTCCGTCAAAAATGTACGCCGCGATCACGTTTTCCTCGGGAAGATATGTGCTCGTCTTATGGAAGCTGAGCCACTTCATCCAGTGTCTTTTGCCCATCGCCTGAACTGCGCCGCCTGCAAAGCCCGACGGATATCCCTCTTCGTCGTAGCCCCAAGAAAGCATACCCGTCTTCTTGCCCTGCTCAATACAGGTCTTGAACGCAGTCATCCAATCCTCGCTCATGTACTCTGTAGAAATGCCGCCGCGAGCGTGCATAAAATAGCCGCCAAGTCCAACTCTCGACATTTCATCTACCTGATATTTCAAAAGCTCCGGTTCAAGCTTGTCGTTCCAAGACCAGAACGGTGCTGCACGGAATTTTTTCGGCGGGTTCTTATACTTTTTTAAATTCATTACAGTATTTTCCCTTCTTATTACAAAATTGTCATTGTTTATTTACATTTTATAACAACAAATTTTTCACCTCATGTAGTATATCACAAAACCTTCATTTTTTCAATACTAAATATGCGCTGAATAAAAAATTTTTTTGCGTAATATAAGGTATAAATAGTCATAACCACCGGCTAAGCCGGTGGCTTGCTCAGCCCTATAAGGGCATATTACTGGCAGGGCTGAAAGCCCACCGAAAGATCTGCCAACCGCAAGCGGACTCAAGCTACCGCTAAAGCGGTT
>SVND01000015.1 GCA_015067075.1 Oscillospiraceae bacterium | reverse complement strand
ATATTACATTCGCAGCACCGTGTAAATGATACTCCTTTGCCCATGTTTGCATTAAATCTTTTGTGATTTTGTATTGGTTTTTCATAGATAAATTCCTTTCTGTTTTATCGCCAGTTTCGCCTTTGTAATACAAAGGCAGAGGGCAAAGCCCAGACCCCTATTCATTATATAACAAATCAGCAGAGAAAGCAAGAGTTATATTCCGACTTCGTCGGAGTGATATGATCGCGTGCGCGATCGTGATATTGAAGCCTTACGGCTTCAGTGATATTTTATTCGCCTCCAAAAACTTGCGAAGCAAATACCACTCGGCGTGAGCCGAATACCACTGCGAAGCAATATCACTCGCCGCAGGCGAATAAAACTGCCCAACTTCCTTATGAGAAGTTGGGCAACGCAGGTGGCTTTTTTATCACTTTTCCAATTTATCCAAAACTTTTTTATAGGGCATGAGCATACCTTCTGTCATTTTATTGCCCATTTTCTTTTTTATCTTTTCCGACGATATCAGCGCGCCTACAAGATACATTTTCAGCATCATTCCCCACTTTTTCTGCGGAAAATCATACTGACCGTGGGCTTTATAAAACTTATGATCCGCCTTCATCATACCTTGCATCAGCCAAATAAGGTCGCGGAATATTTTCATTCCGCCGATTCCGTAAAAATTCTGCGGCATTTCATGCTTTTTCTCAAGTGCATATTCCAGCGTTTTTGCCATACGGTCGATCGCGCCGTCAGCATCCTGCTCGTCAGTTGCAACGCCTGCAAGGAAATTTCCTCCCACCTGCGCGCGTGCCTCAATTACGGTCTGCAGATTTTTCTCCTCGCTCAACTGACCGCTGACGAGATAACCAAAGGGCATTCCCATTGTCACGGCACGGTGACCGTTACAAAACTGCCTGTCGTCGTACAGCTTAAAGCGCGAGCCCATGGAATGATCCTTCACGGTAAAGGCGTAAACTATCGCCTGCGCCGATTGGATATTGCTTCGCAAAAACTCATCAAAGCCGTCGGTATAAACACATTTTCCCGTCACGGCACAGCCGAAACAGCCGAGACATCCGCCCTTAAACGGATATTCCCTTATATTAACTATCCTCGTTTTTCTCGGAAAAACAGCACGGAAACGATTTATCATCGACTTAAGCTGTAAATTTTCCTCCTCGCAATCGGTAACGATAACCACGTCACCCTTCTTTTCACCCGTTATTTCAAGCTCCGTTACCTTGCAGGGAGCTTTTTTCTCTCCTTTCGGGCAAGGCGCTTCATATACGTTGTTTTCCACGCACCATACGGCGTATTCAAAAAAGCCGCGAGCCTGCTTTTGTCCCTTTTCCGACAAAAGATCGTCCATATCAGCCGACAAGCCCTCAATACATTTAAGCCCGACGTCCATGCAGTTATCTTTGATATATCTGTGGGCAGTCACGTCGTAAAAATGCTTGGAGGTCGTTATCTGAGTTGCAAATTTTCCCTCTATATCAGCGCCGCTTTCCTTCATCAGCTCAATAAATCTGTGAAGCTGATACGGCGCAATGAAGGTGTAAACAGGGTAAGCAAAAATTATCAGCTCCGCACTTTCCAGCGCATTTTTCGCCTCGGAAAAATCCTTTTCAAGCGCTCTTACCCTTTGTCCTGCATTTATCACCTGAAAGTCGTGGGCTGTGTACAGCTTTTGCAGATATTTCACCGTTTGCAGCGTTATACTGTTTTCGCCCTTCGGACTTCCGTTTATCACAAGTATTTTCATTTTTTCACCTTATCCTAACAAATGGTCGAACACCAGCATCAAGCAAAATCCCACGAGAAGCGCAAAGGTCGCCGCTTTTTCGCTTCCGTGAGCGTGGGTTTCGGGAATCATTTCATCGCTTATTACGTAAAGCATCGTACCGCCTGCAAAAGCAAGGGCAAAGGGCAATATGGTCGATGCAATACTTACGGCAAAGTAGCCTATCATCGTGCCAACGACCTCAATAAGTCCCGTCAGCATAGCGTAAATAAACGTCCTTCTCGGTTTTACGCCTGCCGCAAGCATAGGACCTATAATTACCATACCCTCAGGTACGTTCTGAAGAGCGATACCTGCCGCGATCATGAGCGCTTGCGACGTGTTTCCTGCGCCAAAGCCAACGCCCGCCGCGATACCCTCGGGCAGATTGTGTATGGCTATGGCCATGACAAAGAGCATTACCTTGCTCAGCCGCTCATTTGCCGTGTGCTCCTCGCTGTCCTTCCCCGACATTTTATGCAAGTGAGGTACCAGCTTATCGACGGCAAAAAGACATATTGCGCCCACGAAAATACCGATAACAGCGATAATCAGCCCATATTCACCGCCGTATTCAACGGAGGGAAGCACAAGACCGAGAACAGCCGCCGCAAGCATAACACCTGCGGCAAAGGCAAGAACTATATCGCTGAACCGATGGGATATTCCTTTGAAAATAAAACCAATTATAGCGCCCATAACGGTTGCTCCGCCAACGCCGAGTGCCGTTAACAATACCATTTCCATTATATTTCCTCCGTAAAAGGCGTTGCGCCAAAAAAGCACAACGCCCACACTCTATCTTTGAACTCTGCCTGAGCCGTCGCCTTCCGCAAGCTTTTTAACTTCATCCACAGAAACGAGGTTGTAATCGCCCTCGATGCTGTGCTTCAAACAGCTTGCCGCAACGGCAAACTCAAGCGCCGCGCCGTCGTCCATGCCCGACAGCAAGCCGTAAATAAGACCGCCGCCAAAGCTGTCGCCGCCGCCGACTCTGTCAACAATTTTAATGTTATATTCCTTGGAAAACAGATATTCGCCGTTATAAAGCATCGCCGCCCAATTGTTTTCGCTGGCGGAAATGGATGTGCGAAGCGTTATAGCAACTTTTTTAAAGCCAAACTGCTTTGCAAGCTGTAAAGCAACGCTCTTATAACCGTCCTTATGGAGCTTGCCGCCCGTTATATCTGTTTTTTCAGCTTCAATTCCAAATACATCCTTGGCATCCTCTTCGTTTGCAATGCACACGTCAACGTACTGCATAAGCTCACTCATAACATTTTTCGCTTTTTCACGGCTCCACAGCTTTTTTCTATAGTTAAGGTCGCACGAAACGGAAACACCGCGCTTTTTCGCCTGCTCACACGCCGCTTTTGTAAGCTCAGCGCAAGCATCGCTTATGGCGGGAGTTATTCCCGTAAAGTGGAACCAATCGGCGTTTGCAAAAATGCTGTCCCAGTCGAATTCCTCCGCCTTCGCCTCGGATATGGACGAGCCCGCTCTGTCATAAATAACCTTGGATGCACGCTGTGATGCGCCCTTTTCAAGGTAATAAATTCCCACGCGCTTGCCGCCGCGAACGATATGTGACGTATCAACGCCGAATTTGCGAAGTGAATTTATTGCCGCCTGACCGATATCATTGTCGGGCAATTTCGTTATAAAACACGCATCTGCGCCGTAATTTGCAAGTGAAATTGCCACGTTTGCTTCGCCGCCGCCGTACGTCGCCGTAAATTTATCAGCCTGCGTAAAGCGCAAATAGCCCTCAGGCGCAAGTCTGAGCATTATTTCGCCAAGTGTTACTACTTTCATTTTTATCCTCCGTTATTTTGCCGCAAGCTCTACTGCTTTTTTCGTGAGCTCCGTGATTTTAGCAAATTCATCGTTTGCAATAAGGTCAGATTTGACCATCCACGAACCGCCGATGGCAAGCACGTTTTTAAGGCTGAGATACTCCTTCATATTGCTTTCGGAAATTCCACCCGTGGGAATAAAGGAAACGTCGCCGTAGGGCGCACCGATAGCCTTAATAAAGCTTGCGCCGCCTGCCTGCTCGGCAGGGAAAAACTTAAGCGTACGCAGTCCAAGCTCCATTGCCGCTTCAAGCTCCGTTGGTGTGCATACACCGGGTATCATCGTAATACCCTTCTCCATGGCGTAGGACGTGACCTTCGGGTTAAAGCCGGGTGACACGATAAACTTTGCGCCTGCGCTTATTGCGCTGTCCACCTGCTGTGTTGTCAGCACAGTGCCTGCACCAACGAGCATTTGCGGAAACGCCTCGGCTATTCTCCTTATGCTTTCCTGCGCCGCCGCAGTTCTGTACGTTATCTCCGCCACAGGCAGTCCTGCATCAATGAGCGCCTTTGCCAGCGGTACAGCCTTTTCAGCATCGTCAATTTTCACAACGGGGACTATTTTATAGCCTCGTATCAATTCAAACATAACTTTCTCTCCTCTTATTTTACATGCTGTTTGCCGCAATGGCTAAAGCCGCATAATCTCCGATATTTTCAGACAGCTTCGCAGGAACTACCTTACATACATTATATGCTAAAGGCAGACATTCGTTCCTCATGACCTCGTCAGCATAAGGATACAAAAGGTCACTGCTTCGCATGAAAACGCCGCCGATAACGATGAGCTCAGGATTGAAAAGGTCAACGATAACAGACAAGCCTTGACCAAGTCTTCTTCCGCTTTCAGCATAAACTCTTATGGCAGTTTCATCCCCTGCCTCCGCCGCATCTCCGACGGTTTTCGCCGTAACGGAGTCAAGGTCGGCCATGCTCTTTGCATATGCACAGGTCTTTCCCTGCTGTAAAAGCTCCATGGCGTACGTTCTGCCTATTTGCGCAATACCGTTTCCACTGCAAAAGCCCTCAAACGAACCGTTTTTGCCGTAGCCAACGGGACCGTAATCACCTAAACGCATATGACCTGCCTCGCCTGCGTTATCGTTAGTGCCGGAGTAAAGCTTGCCGTCAAGGATAAGCCCTGCGCCAAGCCCCGTGCCAAAGGTGAAAAATATCATGTTGCGCGTGCCCTTACCTGCACCGAAAAGCCACTCTGCCAGAGCGCAGGCGTTTGCATCATTTTGCAAAGCGCATTTTATCCCTGTTTTCTTCTGCACGTAATCTACTATCTCAATATTATCCCAGCCGATAAGGTTAGGCGGAGAAAGTATAACTCCGCGCTTGCTGTCCAAAGGACCGCCGCAGCTTACACCGATGGCGGCAACGTCCTTTACCTCCACCTTCGCCTGCTCGCAAGCTTCACCCATCAGCCGTATCATTTCGTCGATAACTGCATAGGGCGACGGAATATCCTTAGTTTTAAACTGTATTCGGGAAAGAATATTCAGCTCCTCTCCCTTTTCATATGTACCTATGGAAACGGCGCATTTCGTGCCGCCTATATCAAAACCGCAATAAAGCAATGTGATCTCTCCTTATTTATTCTCGTAAAGCACGTCGGACAATCTGCCAAAATCCTCAATGGATAAGCATTCGCCCCTTATATTCGTATCAAAGCCTATGGCTGTGATAGCCTGCTCTATCTGCTGCTTGGAAAAGCTGCCGCCAAGTCCGCCCAAAAGCGCATTGACGAGAGTTTTTCTCCTTTGGGCAAAGGATGCCTTTACAAGCCTGAACATATTTTCAGCCGAGCGCACCTGAAAAGGCGGCTGCTTGTAGACCGTAAGCTTTACAACTGCGCTGTCCACCTTCGGCGCGGGAATAAAGCTGGATGCAGGCACGTCAAAAAGCATTTCAGCTCTGCTGTAGTACTGTACCATAGCTGTTATTGCGCCGTATGCCTTGCTTGCAGGACTTGCACAAAGCCGCTGTGCAACCTCCTTTTGTACCATAAACGTCATGGTTTCAAAGGGCGCTTTACTTTCAAGCAAGCTCGTAATTATGGGCGTTGTTATATAGTATGGCAAATTAGCGCAAAGCACAGGGCGAAGTCCCGTCATTTCCTCTTCTATCAGCTTTGCAAAGTCAGTTTTCAGCGCATCGGCGTTTATCACCTTGAAATTGTCGTAGTCCGCCATCGTATCGGCAAGGACGGGCAAAAGGCGCTTATCAAGCTCAACGGCAACTACCTTTTTCGCCCTTTTGCAAAGAGATGCTGTAAGCGTACCTATACCGGGACCTATCTCCACAGCTCCCGTGTTTTCATCTACAAGGCTCTCCTCCGCTATTTGTTCGGGCACGCTTTCATCGGTAAGAAAGTTTTGTCCCAAGCCCTTGGAAAAGGTGAAGCCGTGGCGCGCGATAACAGCTTTTATTGTTCTTATATCAGTCAGGTTTTCCATTAGTCAACAAAATCCTTCAATTTCTTTGAGCGGCTGGGATGACGAAGCTTGCGAAGTGCCTTAGCTTCGATCTGGCGTATTCTTTCACGTGTAACGTCAAATTCCTTGCCAACCTCTTCAAGTGTTCTCGTTCTTCCGTCCTCAAGTCCAAATCGAAGGCGAAGCACCTTCTCTTCTCTCGGCGTAAGCGTCTTAAGTACCTCCACAAGCTGTTCCTTCAAAAGCGTATAGGATGCCGCTTCCGCAGGAGCAGGTGCATCGTCGTCAGGGATAAAGTCGCCCAGATGTGTATCCTCTTCTTCGCCTATGGGTGTTTCGAGGGAAACGGGCTCCTGTGCGATCTTCATTACCTCGCGCACCTTTTCAACGGACATACCTGTTTCCGCCGCAATATCAGCCGCCGTCGGCTCGTGGCAAAGCTCCTGAACAAGCTGGCGCTGTACCCTTACAACGCGGGCGATAGTTTCAACCATGTGAACGGGAATTCTTATTGTTCTCGCCTGATCAGCGATAGCACGGGTGATAGCCTGTCTTATCCACCATGTAGCATATGTGGAGAATTTGTAGCCCTTCGTGTAGTCGAACTTATCAACAGCCTTGATAAGACCTAAGTTACCCTCCTGAATAAGGTCGAGGAAAAGCATGCCGCGTCCCACATGGCGCTTTGCTATACTTACAACAAGACGAAGGTTTGCCTCTGCCAAGCGCTTTTTAGCGTCAACGTCGCCGTTTGCCATTCTTACAGCAAGCTCCGTCTCCTCATCGGGGGATAAAAGCGGCACTTTACCGATATCCTTAAGATACATTCTTACGGGGTCGTCAACAGCAAGACCGTCTGTAGCGAGAGCATTTTCAAGGTCCTCCGCCGTTTCCTCCTGAACGGAGTCGATGTCAAAATCGTCGTTGGCAAGGATATCATCGTCAACGAAATCGTTGATTATCTCAATACCAAAATGCTCAAGAGTTGAATATATCTTTTCTATTTGCTCGACGGAAAGGTCGATCTCCTCCAGAGAATCGAGAATTTCCTTTTGAGTCAGCGAGCCTCTGTTTTTACCTGTATCAATAAGCTCACGAATTATTGCCTTTTGATTTGCCATGTTGTCCATATCTTCCATCCTTTTTTCTATGTATTTCTGTTTTGTTTAGCTTTTCCTATTTTACCTATTATATCGAGCAGTTCGTCATCCTGCATCTGCTCAATTTCAGGCTTTTTCACCTTGCTGTGGGCGTTTTTCAGCTTTTCGATGCAATCTCTGACGGCTCTTTGCTCGTCGTCGTAAAGCTCGCGCCGCATAAACTCCGATATGCGGCTGATCTCGGCTACGGTAAAGCTCTCGCCCAGCACCGCAATGTCTATTTCACCGTGCTCTGCATACATTTGCTGTATCGCTATGTACACGCGCCTGTCAAACTCCGTTACAAACTCATCGGGCGCTATGGCTTTGCTTATCTTTTCAATATCCTCGGGACGCCTTAGCATATGGGTGAGCAGATATTCCTCTGCCCGCGCCTGACCGAGATTGCCATACTTTTCTGTATTCACCTTGTCGCTTATTCCTGTCAGCGCGGCGCTGTCCTCG
This sequence comes from Oscillospiraceae bacterium, assembly GCA_015067075.1. GTDB lineage: Bacteria > Bacillota > Clostridia > Oscillospirales > SIG530 > SIG530. The sequence goes on along the minus strand of SVND01000015.1, from coordinate 42,746 downwards.
GAAAAGCGTTTTTTTCGCTGTGCACCTGCTTTCTGCTTATAAAGCCGCGCTATCTCCGACGTAAGCACCGTCTTGTCAACGCCGCAAAGCTCCGCCGCCTTTACCGTGTATATCTCACGCTCAACACCGTTTGCAAAGGTGGCGATAAGCGATGCCATTTCCTTTGCGCAAGCTACCTTTTGCGCCGTTTCCGATATATCGTATTTGGCAAGTATCTCGTCAAGGCGATATTCTGCATGGTCCTCGGACTTGTCAAGCAGCAGCTTAAACTTGTCCGCACCGTACGTTTTTATAAATTCGTCAGGGTCCTTACCGCCCGTTATACGCAGTATCTTTACGGCGACTCCCGCTTCGTTAAGATGCTCTATGGCGCGCTGCGTCGCCGCCTTTCCTGCCTTGTCACTGTCATAAGCAACGATCAGCTGTTTTGTGTAATTGCCCATTATCCGCGCATGGTCAGGCGTCATTGCCGTACCGAGCGTTGCAACGGCGTATGTAAAGCCCGCCTGATGCAATGCTATTACATCCATATAGCCCTCGGCAAGTATCATGCGCTCCTTACAGCTTGTCCTTGCAAAATTCAAGGCAAAAAGCGTTTTGCTCTTTTTGAAAACAGGTGTTTCCGACGTGTTCAGATATTTCGGCTCAGAGCCGTCCATAACTCTGCCGCCGAAAGCGACCACGTTGCCCGACGTGTCAATTATGGGAAACATCACGCGGTTGCGGAACATATCGTATTCCTTGCCGTTTTTACCTGTTCTGCAAAGTCCTGCAAGCTTCAGTATCTCCTTTGAAAAACCCATTTTCATCAAATGGCGTGTCAGCATATCCCAGCTGTCGGGAGCAAATCCCAAGCCGAATTTTGTAATAGTCTGCGCTGTAAGCCTTCTTTTTCCCATAAGGTATTCAAGTCCCGCTTTTCCCTGCTCTGACATGAGCACCTTGTTGAAAAACCGCGCCGCTTCCTTGTTGGCTTCCAAAAGCTGTTTTCTTATCCGTCCGCTTTCGCGTTCACCCGTATCCTCGGGGAAGGGTACACCCGTCATATCTGCGAGCATTCGCACAGCGTCAACGTATTCCAGATTTTGCGATGCACGCAAAAACGTAATAACGTCTCCTCCTGCATGACAGCCGAAGCAGTAATAATTCTGTGTGTCAGGGAAAACGGTGAAGGACGGTGTTCTTTCGCTGTGGAACGGGCAGTTTGCCACGTATACACTGCCTCGCCGCTGTAGATTTACAAACCGCGACAATATATCCGTAATATTCGCTTTATGCTTAAGCTCGTCCAAAAAATCCTTTGGCAGTGCCGTTACGTCCGCCTCCTTTTTTATCTTCTACTTCATTATTCAACAAAAAATGCAAAACTCCTTCTTTATTTTTAACAAATATTTAAATTTTTTTCGCATAAAATGTACCGTAAATTCATTTTGGAAGGAGAAATTATCATGTGCAGGCTTGACGAGCTGAAAAACAAGGAGGTCATAAACGAATGCGACGGCAAAAGGCTGGGCTACATATGCGATCTTGAGCTTGACATCAAATGCGGTAAGATCTTATCAATAATCGTTCCTGCTGAATTTTCCCTGCGCAGTATTTTCGGCAGATGCCGTGAATACGTTATCCCGTGGGACAGTATTTGCCGTATCGGTGAGGATATAATTTTAGTCGATGTGAGCTCCTGCACCTGCACGGAGCGCCCCCTTCGAAAAAGGTAACGCGGATGAAAATAAAACAAAATACCGTTTTTTACAGTGCTCTCATTCTCACCGCCTCAGGCAGTCTTTTACAGCTTTTAGGCTTTTTATACCGCATTCTTTTAAGCCGTGCCGCAGGCGCACAAGCGTTGGCACTTTTCCAGCTTGCAAACCCCGTTTATTCGCTGATCTATGCCTGCTCTCTGTCAGGTATAACGCTTGCCGTCACACGAATCTGCGCCGAACGCAAAAGCACCGGCGTGATACGCAAGGCGTTTTTCATCTTCGCCGTGATCTTTTCCGCCTTAGCCGCGCCTGTAGCGCTTGCAAGCCCCTTCGTTGCCCGTCGGATTTTAGGTGACGAAAGCACCTTGGCAACGATTTTAATATTGCTCCCCTGCTTATTTTTAACAGGCATCGAAAATATATTCAAATCAGCTTTTCACGGCATTGACAAGGTAAAATTCCCTGTAATTTCTGAAATTACAGAGCAAATTGTACGCATTATCGCCGTCGCCGCGCTGTTTTTTCTGCTTTCACCTGCATCGCCCGCATTTTCCTCCGCACTTATCGCCGCAGGCATGGTCATAAGCGAGCTTGTAAGCGTAGCGCTCCTCTTCGTCATGTACCTTTTTTACAAAAAAAGCATTACGCCGACGAAGGAAAGCTCTCCCCCTTATTCACAAATAGCGCACATCGCCTTTCCCGTTGCTTGCTCTTCTCTTTTCACCCGTGCCATCGGCTCGCTTTGCACCGTGCTCATTCCACAGCGTCTTATGGCTTCGGGCATGACTCATACGGCGGCAATGGACATCTTCGGCACGCTCACGGGAATGACCGTACCGCTTTTATGGCTTCCGTCGGCATTTATTTTTCCGCTTACAACTGTAATTATGCCTAAGCTTGCCATCGGTATGCAAAACGGCGACAGCGGCTATATAAGACGCAAAATAGGCAAAACGCTCCACGCAACTTCCCTTTTAGCCTTTCCTGCCCTCGCCTTTCTCGCCGTTATGGGTGGAAAACTCGCCCTGCTTATTTACGGTGTAAAAAGCGCAGGCAATTACACGTTGCCTCTTGCCATCGATGCCGTTTTCGGATTTTTTCAAGTGGTTACCGCATCATTATTAAACGGACTTGGTATGCAAAGCCGCGCCGCTTTTTCAGTCTCCGTCAGCGGTATTATTTCTCTCGCCTTTATTTGGTTTGGTATCGGCACGCTTCATCTCGGTATAAACGGCTATATTTCAGGTGAAATTATCGGGAGTCTGACGGCGTTTCTTATCAATATTACAGGCATTATAGGGCGCACTCGCCTTAAAATTCAATGGCGCAACTGGCTTTTAAATCCGCTTTTCGGCGGTATATTAGTTTTTTTCTGCGCAAAGCCTTTTTATTTAAGCTTTTTTACATTTTTGCAAAACGAAACGGCAGCAGTTGTTTTTTCTGCCGCCGTATGTACCGTTCTTTATGTAATTTTCATCCGCCTTTGCGGAGTGGATTACAAAAAATATTTCAGCTCGATCTTTACCGATTAACCGAAAATGTTGGGAGTATATGTGCCACCGCGTGCAAACTTGAGATACTCAAGTGCATGGACCTGACCCATAGTTTCAAACTCCTCGCGGTAAACAGGATCATGGTATCCTTCAATATCAATATTGCCCTGATAATTGTTCATGCGCAAAATGGAGATAATGTCAGCCCAATTGCAATCGCCAAAGCCAGGTGTTCTGTGCCAGCACCACTGGTCAGGTGAAAAGATACCGTGCTCCTTGATAGCATCCCAATCTATAGTCGCATCCTTGCCGTGGATATGGAAAATGCGGCCTGCCTTCGCGTACTTTTTAAGCTGAGGGATGGGGTCGATAAGCTGAACCATCTGATGGCACGGCTCCCATTCAAGTCCGATATTATCCATGGGAACGGCGTTAAACATCATTTCCCATGCCTTCGGATTGTGTGCAATATTGTAGCTGCCCTTCCACCAGTTGCCGCCCATTGAGCAGTTTTCAAAGGCAAGTCTAACGCCCTTATCAGCTGCTCTTTTTGCCAAAGGTGTGACGATTTCAGCGAAACGAGCCATATTTTCATGGATAGGCATGTCGGGAACTCTTCCCGCAAATCCGCAAACAAGGTCTGTGCCGAATCTGTGAGCGTTATCAATAAGCGCTTCCCAAGTCTTTCTGCCATCCTCATCGTCCTGCTCATATCCGAGCAGGTTGGAATAGCAGGTAAGGCAAGACACCTTAACGTCGTTGTCGGCGATAGTGCCCATTACTCTGTCCTCATATACAGCCATATCAGACATATATGACCTAGAGCCAAATCCGACGGCGAGACATTCAAAGCCGAAATCAAAAAGCTTTTGACCGAGGGGCGGTACAGCGTCCGCGCCAAGCATCGTTCCAATACGAATAATATTTTTCATAATAACAACTCCTTTTGGGTGCTTTTGAATAAATAATACTCCATTACAGGACAAAAGTCAATAACAAATTTTTTTGATTGCTTTAAAATTTTTTGACTATTCAAACATTTCGCTTTCAATAACGGCACAAAGACAATGGTAAACGGGAAGATGATACTCCTGAACCTTATACGTTTCTTTTTCAGGTACGATTATGGCAACGTCAGCCGCTTTTGCGCAAACTCCGCCTGTTCCGCCTGAAAGCAAAACAGAGCTTGCACCCAAGACCTTCGCCGTATTGAATGCGTGAAGCACGTTTTTCGCACCGCCAGAAGTGGAAATGCCGATTACAACGTCGCCCTTGCGTGCGTAGCCGTATACCTGCTGAGCGTATCCCATGGCAGGATCAACGTCGTTGGCGAATGCCGTCTGAATACCCGATTGGCTCACAAGAGAAATTGCAGGCAGTGCGCCCTGAAGCTTTTCAATGTATTCGTCAGCACCGTCGCCTAAAACAGCCTTGAACTGCTCCGCTGTTTCCGCTGTCATCTTACGCTTGCTCATAAAGCCTTTCATAAGCTCGCCGACGATATGCTCACAGTCGGCAGAGCTTCCGCCGTTACCGCAGATCATAACTGTTCCGCCGTTTTTGTAACAATTGAGAATAATCTCATACGCCCTTGCGATACTCTCACGGCAGCACTCAAGAGCAGGATATCTTTCATAAAGTGTATCAAAAATTTGCTTTGTTCTTTCCTTCATTGGCGTTTCCTCCAAGTTAAAAATAAAGGGTTGTAACATAATGCTACAACCCTTTCGTAAAGCTTTTAATTAGTCGATGCTGATAACAACGCCGGAACCAACTGTTCTGCCGCCTTCACGGATAGCAAAACGAAGACCGAGTTCGATAGCGATAGGCTGAATAAGTTCAACCTTCATATCAACGTGGTCACCGGGCATGCACATTTCTGTGCCTTCCGGAAGGCTGATAACGCCTGTAACGTCAGTTGTTCTGAAATAGAACTGAGGTCTGTAGTTGTTGAAGAACGGTGTATGACGGCCGCCTTCAGCCTGTGTAAGAACGTAAACCTGTCCAACAAACTTTGTGTGGGGCTTGATGGAGCCGGGTTTTGCAAGAACCTGTCCGCGTTCGATTTCTGTTCTCTGAACACCACGAAGCAAGCAGCCGATGTTATCGCCAGCTTCTGCAGAATCGAGGAGCTTTCTGAACATTTCGATACCGGTAACAACAACCTTGCGGATCTCTTCCTTGATACCAACGATTTCGATTTCTTCGCCGAGCTTAAGAACGCCTCTCTCAACTCTACCTGTAGCAACTGTACCACGGCCGGTGATGGAGAATACGTCTTCAACGGGCATGATGAACGGCTTATCAGCAGCTCTTTCCGGTGTGGGAATGTAGCTGTCAACAGCTGCCATGAGTTCCTTGATGCAAGCATACTCAGGAGCATTGGGATCTGTGGATGTGGATTCAAGAACGCCGAGAGCAGAACCACGGATGATGGGTGTATCATCGCCGGGGAAGTCATACTCGCTAAGAAGTTCACGAACTTCCATTTCAACAAGCTCTAAGAGCTCGGGGTCGTCAACCTGGTCGCACTTGTTAAGGAATACAACGATGTAGGGAACGCCAACCTGCTTGGAGAGGATGATGTGTTCTCTTGTCTGCTGCATAACACCGTCAGCAGCGGAAACAACGAGGATAGTACCGTCCATCTGAGCAGCACCGGTAATCATGTTCTTAATGTAGTCAGCATGTCCCGGGCAGTCAACGTGTGCATAGTGTCTGGAATCTGTTTCGTACTCAACGTGAGCTGTGTTGATTGTGATACCACGTGCTCTCTCTTCGGGAGCCTTGTCGATCATGTCGTATGCTTCGTAGTTAGCGTTACCAGCGAAAGCAAGAACCTTCGTGATGGAAGCTGTAAGAGAAGTTTTACCATGGTCAACGTGACCGATAGTACCAATGTTTACGTGGGGTTTAGTTCTTTCGAATTTAGCCTTTGCCATTGTTATTTTCCTCCTTTGTGGATAAGAAATTATATTAATTATTATTTTATATTATTTTGCTGCAAAATGCAAGTATTATTTTTAAAAATTCAATAAAATATTACTCTTTTTTGCCTTTTCCGCTGATGATAGTCTCCTGAATGCTCTTGGGAACTTCAGCATAGTGGCTGGGCTCCATGGAGAATACGCCGCGGCCCTGCGTCTTGGAACGAAGGTCTGTAGCATATCCGAACATATCGGAAAGAGGTACAAAAGCGTTTACCTGCTGCGCGCCGGAAAGGGAATCGATACCCTGGATCTGACCGCGGCGGGAGTTAAGGTCGCCGATAACGTCGCCCAGATATTCATCGGGAACAACAACTGCAACCTTCATGATGGGCTCTGTAAGAACAGGGTCTGCACTCTTCATAGCATCCTTGAACGCCATGGAACCGGCGATCTTGAAAGCCATTTCAGAGGAGTCAACCTCGTGATAAGAGCCGTCGTAAAGAGTTACTTTGACGTCGACTACGGGGAAGCCTGCAAGAATACCATTCTGCATTGCGCCCTGAATACCTGCGTCAACAGGTCCGATGTATTCCTTCGGAATAGCACCGCCGACGATCTTGTTAATGAATTCATAGCCCTTGCCCGCTTCATTGGGTTCAAGAGTGATCTTAACGTGACCGTACTGACCTTTACCACCGGACTGACGTGCATACTTCATGTCGGAGTTTGCAGCGCGGCGGATAGTTTCTTTATATGCAACCTGAGGCTTACCGACGTTTGCTTCAACCTTGAATTCACGAAGAAGTCTGTCAACGATGATTTCAAGATAAAGCTCGCCCATACCTGCGATAATGGTCTGTCCTGTTTCTTCGTCTGTGGAAACACGGAAGGTGGGGTCTTCTTCAGCAAGCTTTGCCAAAGCGATACCCATCTTTTCCTGACCCGCCTTTGTCTTAGGCTCGATAGCAACCTTGATAACGGGATCGGGGAATTCCATGGACTCGAGGATAACCATATTCTTTTCGTCGCAAAGTGTGTCACCTGTGGTTGTGTTTTTAAGACCGACAGCAGCAGCGATATCGCCGGAGTAAACACATTCGATATCTTCTCTGTGGTTAGCGTGCATCTGAAGGATACGTCCAAAGCGTTCACGGTGGCCCTTAGTCGCGTTATAAACGGAAGAAGACGCTGTGATCTGACCGGAGTATACTCTGAAGAAGCAGAGCTTACCTACGAACGGGTCTGTCATGATCTTGAATGCAAGCGCGGCGAACGGCTGATCGTCACCTGTGACACGTTCAGTTTCCTCATCTGTTCCGGGGATTATACCCTTGATGTGAGGAACGTCCAACGGAGACGGCATATATTCGATTACCGCGTCAAGCAGCTGCTGAACACCCTTATTTCTATAGGATGTGCCGCAGAGAACGGGGATTATAGCATTGGAAATAGTTGCTTCACGGATGCCTTTTTTGATCTCATCAATTGTGAGATCCTCACCACCGAGATACTTTTCCATAAGTTCATCGTTGGTTTCCGCAATCGTTTCAATAAGTTCGAAACGGTACTGCTCTGCTTTTTCAAGCATATCAGCAGGAATCTCTTCGATGCGCACATCCATGCCCTTATCATCATAATAGATATGAGCTTTCATCTCGAGAAGATCAATAACACCTTTGAATTCTTCTTCGGCACCGATGGGAAGCTGGATCGGAACGGGACGGCTCTTGAGACGCTCGGAGATCATATCGACAACGCGATAGAAGTTAGCGCCCATGATGTCCATTTTATTGACATACGCCATGCGGGGTACGCCGTATTTATTTGCCTGACGCCAAACGGTTTCAGACTGGGGTTCAACGCCACCCTTAGCGCAGAAAACGGTAACAGCACCGTCCAATACACGCAATGAACGTTCAACCTCAACGGTAAAGTCAACGTGTCCCGGGGTATCTATGATGTTAATCCGATGGTTTTTCCATGCACATGTGGTGCAAGCGGACATGATGGTAATACCGCGTTCGCGTTCCTGATCCATGAAGTCCATTGTTGCCGCACCGTCATGCGTTTCGCCAAGCTTGTGCGTTTTCCCCGTATAATAAAGTATACGTTCGGTAGTAGTGGTCTTACCTGCGTCGATATGAGCCATAATACCGATATTCCTTGTCATTTCAAGGGGAAACTCTCTAGGCATAATTGCCTCCTCTTTCTTTCAAATAACTTCTTAAATATATAAACAAACTTAAAATTAAGCTCTGAAATGTGCAAACGCCTTGTTTGCTTCTGCCATCTTATGAGTATCGTCTCTCTTCTTGACAGCGTTACCAAGTCCGTTAACAGCATCCATAAGCTCGTTTGCAAGTCTTTCGCACATTGTGCGTTCGCTTCTTGCACGAGCATAGACTGTGAGCCAACGAAGACCAAGTGTTTCACGTCTTGCAGGGCGAACTTCCATAGGAACCTGGTAGTTTGCACCGCCGACACGCTTAGCTTTAACTTCCAAGGACGGCATAATGTTAGCCAACGCCTGGTCGAAAACTTCAAGCGGATCCTTACCGGTCTTTTCCTTTATGATTTCGAAAGCATCATAAACGATACGCTGAGCAACACCCTTCTTACCATCATACATGATGTTGTTGATAAGGCGTGTTACCATTTTGCTTCCATAAAGCGGATCCGGGAGAACATCTCTTTTCGGGATTGAACCTCTTCTCGGCACTTTACTTCCCTCCTTCATAAAAATTGATATCATAGGTACTCGAAACAGATTTCTGTTTCGTTTGTGCAGACGGGTTCAAACACGTATATAATAAATGTAAATATATATATGTTAATTACCGCTGCAACATTTGCGGGGTAAATTTTTTCTTTTTTCGGTTAAACCGCTTGCAGATTACTTCTTACCTGCTTTCGGTCTCTTTGCACCGTACTTGGAGCGGCTCTGCATTCTGCCGTTAACGCCCTGAGTATCAAGTGTGCCGCGGATGATGTGGTAACGTACACCGGGCAAGTCCTTAACTCTTCCGCCACGGATGAGTACAACGCTATGCTCCTGAAGATTGTGACCAACGCCGGGGATGTAGGAAATAACTTCCGCACCGTTTGTAAGTCTTACCTTCGCGATCTTTCTCATAGCAGAGTTCGGCTTCTTAGGTGTGTCAGTCTTAACAACTGTGCAAACACCACGCTTTTGCGGAGAGCTTACGTCTGTGGAGACATTCTTGATCGTGTTAACACCCTTCTGAAGAGCCGGTGACTTGGACTTCTTAGCGATAACATCTCTGCCCTTACGAACCAACTGGTTAAATGTAGGCATAATTTTCCTCCTTTCTCGAATAATAAATATATGATAAGGTGTAAACCCTTGTCAACCTTTATCTGAGCTCTGCGGCGACAGCGCAGCCAACGTCGATTTGGCAGCTTTCGCCCAGCTCCTTCATAGTATCGGCAAAAACAACGGGGATATCCGTTTCCTTACAAATTCGGAGTATTCCGTCCTTGATATGCTCATCAGCGTCCATTGCGATGAACACACAAGCGGCACGACCTTCTTCCAAAGCGCGCTTCGATTGCTTCAAGCCGATAACCATATTTTTATCGGACAATTCCAACATTTCATGCACTCCGTGGTGTTTGAAATAATTTCTGCATCAAAAACCGCAGAACATTAATATTATACTACTAATTCTGCTGTTTGTCAAGCATTTTATTTTTTTATGCTTACTTTCGCGTATCGCGCAATAAGGCTTTATAATTTTACATTATATTATTTGTTTTGTCAAGTATTATTTTTAAAAATTCATATTTTTATTTTAATGTAATCGGTTACATTTTTAAAAAACTTGTTTTTGTGCAAATTTTCCTTGCTTTTGTGCATGGACATATGGAAAATGCAGCAGTATAATAGAGATATAACCTTGAAAGGAGCAATATTATGAAACGTTTACTCTCTTGTCTCATCATCTTCGCCCTGTTGTTTACACTCGTTGCCTGCGGTAACACTCCTTCAAACGGTGATGCTACACCCACACCATCCGAAGACCCAACGGAAACGCCTGCTATGATCGACCTTACGGAAGGCGGCAAATACATGAACTACGAAGGTGCGGCAGGCAATCCCGCCCATAAGCTTCAGGCTCTTTCCGGCTTCACCTCCAATACGATCACCGTCATCTCCAACAACAATCACAACATCGAATCTACTGATTTTCACGCGTTTCGCGACGTTTACGGGCTTGATTCTCAAACCGACCTCACAAACGACATCATTACAAAATTCATCAGCCAATTCATGGCAAACTCTTCCCCCGATATCGTTGCATTTACAGGTATAAACCCCTCTCTTATCAACAAGGGCTACCTTGCCGATTGGGAGCAGTACATAGATTTCTCCCTCGGTCTTTGGGAGGATCTGCGTGAAAGCATCGAGGGCGTTCGCTTTGGAGGAAAAATATATACCGTCAGCGAAAGCGCCGCCCGTCAGGGACTTGTCTGGTTCAACTATGCGCTGTTTGAGGAGCAAGGCGTGAAAAACCCCATGGACCATTACCTTGAAGGCACATGGGATTGGAACACCTTCCGCGATCTTGCGAAAGCCATGACCATCGACGCTGACAGCGACGGTATTCCGGAGGTATGGGGCTGCGGCATAAGCGAGCCGATGATGTTCGTTGAAACGACGGGCACCATGTGGGTTTCGCTCAAGGACGGTCAGATAACGAACAACATCCTTACCGAAGGCGTTGCCCGCGGTATACAGATGTTCGCCGATATTTACAACGACGGCTCCAACTACGACGGTAGTGACAAGAAGGAAGCCTTCGGTCAGAGCAAGATAGCCATGATGTCCTCGGGCGTTTGGTACAGAGTTGCCTTCGGCGAGCTTATCGTAAAAGGCGACGTAGGCTTCGTACCCTATCCCAAGGATCCCGAATCCGATATCTACTATATCCCCGAAACCTTCGGTATGCTTGCCGTGCCCTCCAACGCACCCAACCCCAAGGCGTCTGCCGCTTATGCGATTTCCGGAAGATACAATTACCTTAATAAGGTCACAAATATCACAGCAAAATTCGATGGCCTTTCTCCCTCCGAGCAGGTCGAGCTTTACGGCTGGACAGGCGACATGGAAAAGTGGATATACGATGAATTTACAAACACATCCACAAAAACTCCCGTTCTTTCCCCCGCAACCTTCTTCGATATTTCTCCTTGGTCGGGCGATATGTGGTTCCGTCCTCTCATGGGCGAACCCTGGTCAGCCATTGCTGAAGAGATAGCTCCCTCGATAGACGATAAGATCGCAGAGCTTTGCGAATAATTGCACAAAAATACCGAGCCAAAATCGAAATTGGCTCGGTATTTTTTCAAGCATTCACGCCGCAACGGTGCGCTGTGTTCGCCATTCACTCAACAGGCGTCCGCGATCTATTTCCTTGCCACAATTTTAAAATACATATTGCAAAAAAAATCAAAATGTTTTATAATATATCCAACACTCCATAAAGAAAGGACACAGCAATGGAATACAACTATCAAGGAAACCCATTTCCGCCAAAAACAAAGCCGCCCGTAAAAATAAGCGGCAAGAAGCTTCGCAACATCATTTTAGTATGTATCGCCGCTTTGCTGGTAATATCTATTGCCGGCTCATGCTGGTATACCGTAGATGAAAAACAGCAGGCAGTTGTCACGACCTTCGGCAAGGTTACTGGAATCACAGGTGCTGGTATGCACTTCAAGCTCCCCTTCGGTATTCAGAAAGTTAAAAAGGTTGACGTAAACGTCTATCAGAAGATCGAGATAGGCTACAGAACAAAGGGCAACGACTCAATTGAAGTGGTCGACAAGGAAAGCAAGATGATCACAGGCGATTACAACATCGTCAACGTTGACTTTTTCGTCGAATACAAGGTATCAAATCCGCAAAAATACCTTTACAGCTCCAAGCAGCCCGAGCTTATTTTGAAAAATCTCGTCCAAAGCCAGATACGAAACGTTGTCGGCTCATGCACCGTTGACAGCGTTCTTACAGACGGTAAGACCGAGATCCAGCGTCAGGTAAAGGACCTTATCACCGAGGTGCTTGAACAGTATGACATCGGACTTGCGCTGACCGACGTTAAGATTCAGGACAGCGAACCGCCCACAGAGTCAGTTATCGAGGCGTTCAAATCCGTCGAAACAGCAAAACAGCAGGCTGAAACCATCATAAATCAGGCTAAGGCGTATCAGAACAAGGAAATACCCAGCGCCAACGCCGAGGCTGACAAGCTCATACAAAACGCCGAATATCTTAAGCAAAACCGCATCAACGAGGCTATTCAGCAGATCGCGCTTTTCGAAGCTATGTATAATGAATACATACTCAATCCCGAGATTACAAAAACACGTATGTATTACGAAATGATAACCGAGGTATTGCCCGAGGCGAAGGTCTATATCGACGTTTCCGACGGCTCAACACAAAAAATATTGCCCATTGAAAGCTTCATCACGCAAGGAGGTGCCGCAGAATGAAAAAAGCAAAATGGATAATTATCGCTATCGTCGCAATTCTTGCGCTTATTCTTCTGACAGGCAGCTTTTACGTCGTAGCTGAAAACGAATACGCCTGTATCGTGCGTTTTTCCAAAATGGAAGCCATTACAGAGACACCGGGGCTTCACTTCAAGGTGCCCTTTATCGACACTATAATGACATTCCCGAAAACCATACTGCTTTACGATATTCCCGAGTCCGAGGTTTTGACCATGGACAAAAAGAATATGACAGTCGACAGCTATCTTATATGGAAAATTTCCGACCCGCGCACATTTTATCAGACACTTGGCTCAATAAACGAGGCTGAGGTGCGCCTTGATGCGATCACCTATAACTCCCTTAAAACGCTTATGGGTAAGCTCGTTCAGGACGATATAATCAATCAGGACGACGCAGGCATACGCAACGACATTTATTCAGGCATAACAGCCGACGTTGCAGAGCTTGCAAAAACGTACGGTATCGACGTTGTTGACGTCAAGGTAAAGCGCCTTGACCTGCCCGGCGATAACGAGCAAGCCGTTTACAGCAGAATGATCTCCGACAGAAATCAGATAGCCGCACAGTACACCGCCGACGGCGAATACGAGGCTTCCATAATCCGCAACGACGTTGACAAGCAGGTAAATATTATCGTTTCCAACGCCGAGGCACAGGCGGCACAGATAGAGGCTGACGGTGAAGCGGAATATATGCGAATGCTCGCCGAGGCTTACAACAGCGCGGAGAAAAAGGATTTTTATGAATTTATAAAGGCGCTTGATGCCCTTAAAGCAACGCTTAGCGGCAGTGAAAAAACAGTTATTTTGGGCAAAGACTCCGTTTTGGGCAAGCTTCTCATATCACCCATTGATTGAAAGGAAAATCAAATTGGCACAAGGTAAATTTTCAGGCATTCTTTTAGCATCGGATCTGGACGGTACGCTTCTTTCCAATGAAGCAATTCCCAAAAGGAACAGCGACGCTATAAAATATTTCACGGAAAACGGCGGTTATTTCACCGTTGCAACGGGCAGAACGCAAGCCACTATCGCGCCGTTTTTTCATATACTCGGCGCAAACGCGCCCTTGCTCATGTGCAACGGTATGCAGATATACGACAGTCAAAAGGATGAATACGTTTTTCAGGATTTCATGCCTTCTTACGCCTTTTCTCTTTTTGAATATATCGTAAACGCATTTCCCACTGAGGTCTTCGTCATCTCCAGCCGCGGCAAGGTCTACGATGTTTCCGCTGAAAAGGAAGGATTTTTGCGCGTGGACGACGTAAGACATCTGGCTGAATATATGAATAAATTCGTAAGCATTTTGCCGTCCGTTGAGTTTGCAAAGGGCGTTGAAAAAGCCGCAGAGGATTTTATCAAGGAAAATAAGCTTGACGGTGTAGGCACGATGTATTCTTGGCCGACGCACCTTGAATTTGTAAAGACCTGCGTTGACAAGGGCAACGCGCTTTCTCGTCTTGCAAGGCATCTGAACGTTGAATGGAAAAACGTTTTTGCCATCGGTGATTACATGAACGATATTCCCATGCTCGACGCCGCACACATAAGCTTTGCTCCGCAAAACGCCATCGAGCAGGCAAAAAAAGCCGCAACCCATATCGTTTGCAGCTGTGACGACGGCGCAGTCGCCGATGCCATCGAAGCAATAGAAAAAATGCTGTAGTCACTAAGCAGTGGTTTTCGCAATCCAATAAAAAATGAGTCAAGAGCGATTCTTGACTCATTTTTTATTACAATTATTCTCAGCCTTCGAGTACATTGATAATTTCAGCATCTATCTGAGGAGCAAGCTCTTCAGCTGTTGTTGCCCACGGCTCGCCAAGGAGTGTATAAAACCATATCTCACCCCAGAATTTAGAAACATTGAAGGATGCCCACGTTTCAAGAACGGGATATTTATCGTCACTGAACATAATTTTCTGAAGTCTATCGTTCATCTCAAGCGTTTCTATCTGCAGATCAAAGCGCTCATCGTTTTCCATGGGAACGCTGGCATCTGTATTAAGAATATCATATCTTGCTGCGTTCATATAAGCTGCAGCACCTTGAGGATTTGCACTGTTTGTGCCACGGATATAACTGCCGAACGCTTCGGAAATATAATACTTATCAGCTTCAGGATCCTTTGGCCATGGAACGATATCGATCTTGCCTGCATGGATAGCCTCGTAAAACGCACCGCGATACCAAAGCGGTCCCATCATCATTGCAATACTGCCCATGGCAAATGCTTCCTTTGTATCTCCGCCGTCATAAACTACATTATCTTTCACACAAAGGTCAACGTAGAAATTGACACCGCGCGCTATTTCTTCATTTTTTACATTATTGGTAGCCGTGCCATCCGGGTTGTAAGTAACAAAGTCCATACCCGTCGTAATAAGGAATGCATTGGGGTCATCTGTGGCAAGTCCCCATATTTCGGGTGTACCGTCGGAATCAGAGTCTACAGTAGTGGCTATTGCACATTCACGGAAGGTATTCCAATTCCAATTTCCCTCTTCATAGTATTCAACAGGCGATTTCACCGCAAGTTCTTCGAATATATCTTTGTTTATCCAAACAAGATTGTCGTGGCGTTCTGCCGTTTTGGAAATGAAATAATGCTTGCCGTTCATAGAAATATTGGCAAGGGATTTTTGAAGATCATCCCAAAGACCTGTGGAAAAGTCGATGTATTCATCCCAAGCTCCCGCATAACCCTTGTTTGCAAGGGACGGAGCAAACAGATAAATAAGAATGTCAGGAGCTTCACCGCTCATGCTCAAGGAGATAAATTTGCTTACCTTTGCGTCGTTGGCAACAGCCAAAACCTCATATTTAAGATTGTAAATATCACGGAAGGCGTTAAATCTGTCAATTGACGGCGCGGCCATCTCACCGTGGTATAAAATTGTAATAGTATCGGATGGAAAATCATATGCCGGAAGCTTCCACGCGTCGTTCCCGTTCGCGCCGGGAGCATTCATATATTTTCCCCCCTCCGTAAGGTCAACTACAGCTTCCGTAGGCGTTGCATCTGTGCCGAGAGCAGGTGTAGGTGTCGATTCATCTTCACCGTTTCCGCCGCCTGAGCAAGCCACAAAAGCGAAAATCATTAAGGCCGCTAAAAGGAGTGCTATTATTTTTTTCATAGTGTTTTCGCCCTTTCTTTTTTTGAGTTATGTCAGCAATTATACCATACTTAAATTTGCGCTGTCAACGCATTAAATGTGCAATTATTGCGCAAAACTATGCAATTATTGATATTATGCCATCGTTTCAAGCATTTTTACCGTCACGCTGTAGCGCGTTGGTTCACCTTTTTCAACAGCCATCGCTTCCTCGAACATATACTCCGCCATGCGCCACCATTCATCTCGCTGACTTCCCGCAAGATGGGGAGTCAGAATAACATTATCCATTTCAAAAAACGGGCAATCTTCCTTCGGCGGCTCGGGATCCGTAACGTCTAGTACAGCACAGCTATAGGGCTTTTCTTTAAGCACCCTTGCAAGATCTGCTTCGACAACCTGTGCACCTCTGCCCGTGTTTATAAACGTAGCATTATCGTGCATGAGCTTTAAAAGGTCGTAATTTATCATATTTTTCGTCTGCGCATTGTTTGCAAGGTGATTGGAAATGACCTCGCATTCCGAGAAGATCGTTTCAAGGGACGTAAGCGTTATGCCCAGCTCCTTTGCTTTTTCCTCCGAGCAGAATGGGTCAAAAGCCAAAACATTAAGCTTGTGTCGCTTCAAAAGCTTACAAACCTCCGTGCCGACCATACCAACGCCTAAAATACCGACCTTACAGCCGTAATTACCTCTGTTTTTCTGCACGTACGCTTCCGCTTTTTTGCGATATTCCGCACCCTTGGAGCAATAGAACGCAGACATATGATAGCCCTTGTTGGCTAAAAGTATATGGGAAACAGCCGTTTCGGCAACGGGAATCGCATTTGCCGCCCAACCGCTGAAAACCTGCACGTTATTTGCTAAAAACGGTCTTGCAAAGCCCTGCACCGAGCCCGCCGCATACAAAACAGCCTTCAGCTTCGGAAAGTACACCTTTATTTCTTCCTCCGTAAAAAACGGCATGGACCATGTGGAAAAAATATATTCCGTATCGGAAAAGCTTTCTTTATCGGCAATTATCTCTTTTTTCCCATATACCCTATCGTCAACCATACCAAACTCAGTATAAAGCTTCTCCTTTACGCTGTCGCAATATACCTTTCCGACTATATCAGCGCTTTGCGCCACAAAAATACTTTTCATTTTACTTTTCCTCCCGTACATATTTTTTCAACCGCACATTCAACGCGTTTATTCATAAGTCCTACCAGCGCACCCGTAAACAGCGCCGCCGCCAGTGTTCCAACCCCTACAATATCCGTCCGCCATTGACCGAATAAAGCTACGGTCAATATTATAGCCACCGATATTATGGAAATATCAAATATCGCTTTGATTTTTCCGAAGGGCTGCGACAATGCCTTTGCAAGCACGGCGACAAAGGCTTCTCCCGGATTCATTACAGCCTTCGCCGACACGGTTATACTTATGGAAAACGCTAAAATAACGATTCCGCAAAGCATCGTTATCACTCTTGCCCCATATCCCTTCGGCTCAAGCCATACCAGACCATAGCTTATCATATCTACCATAAAACTGAGAAAAAAGGAAAGCGGTATTTGCACGATGTTTTTCCAACCGAAGCTTTTCTTTAAAAACGGGAATTGAGCTATCACAAGGATAAAATTCCATATAAAAATAAGCGTTCCGAAGGTTATTTTTTCAGGAAATTTTCTATGGATCACATAGCACACAGACTGAACGGGCGATATACCAAGCGCCGCCTTTGACATTACTGCAACAGCCAGCGCCATTACGGCAAGTCCCACTAAAAACACACCGTATCTGCAAAGCGTTTCTTTTTTACTCATAACCCGTTTTCCTCTTGGCATCGCTTGAAATAAGCAACCTCACGTTCAAGCTCCTTTTCTAGCAACGCCATTTCATCTCCATGGTAAAACGGCATTAAAACGCCCGGGACGGATATGTTATTTTTCTTAAGCGACGCAAAGAGCAAATCGTAATTTGCAATGCCCTTGTAGGCAGGTACAAAAGCTCTTTCCCACCCCTTGCTTCCTTCCTCATTTTCGTTTTTGCGTATGAGCGCCGCGTCCTTTTCACCAACAGCCGCAACATATTCACCGAGAAGGTCTACCTGATATTCAATATTCTCAAAGCCCTCCTGACAAAGATTGTTGCCAAGGTCTATCTTTATTCCCAAGTATTGCGGGTCAAGGTCCTTGCATGCAAAATATGCAGTGGATGCATTGTGAGGATACATACCTCCGTGAATTTGCACCACAGCTTTAATTCCGTGCTTTCTCGCCGCTTTTTCCGCCTTTTCCATGGAAAAGCGAAGTGCATCGTGAAGCTCACGTGCCGAATGACTTTTTTTCGCTATGTAGCTGACTCTGAAAAGCTCAATTCCGTTATGGCTCATAAGAGAAAGCACGTCGTCCAGCTTGTCTGCCATATCCATGCGGTAGCTCGTGTCCGCATAGCTGACCTGCGCTCCGCTTCTGCGGATAGCCGCCGTCACCTGCGGAAGCTTTTCAAATATATTTTTTTCATCTACCCAATATCCGCCTCTTACCATAAGCGTCGGGCCGTCTATACCGAGCCTTAAACAAAGCTCGCACAGCTGTTCAATGGACATATTATTAAAAAACTTAGGAAACAAATAGTTTTTCATTTTATTTCTCCCCTTTCTTTTTTATTCTAACAAATAGTTTGCATTTTTTCTACCATTAAACGCAGATTTATTTATAAAAAGCGCATTTTTTCTGTGTTTGCATTTACAAAGACCTCGGTTTATTGTATAATTATTTAAACTGATATTAAGGCGGTGAGCTTTTTGTCCATATTTCGCAAGCAAACGGAGCTTGACGGCACCGTACGCCACGAACTTTTAGGCTATGTCTGCGCAGATGATCGCTACGTTGGAAATATTCACAGCCATCCCTTTACCGAAACGCTTTACGCCGCCCAAGGCGAGTTGGATGTGCATTGCAATAAAAAAAGCGTACACCTGAAAAAAGGTGACGCCGTTATTTTACGTCCCGCGTCACTCCACCATATTACCGTAGACGACAGCGGTGTGCTTTTATACATCGGTTGCAGCTATATCCGTTTAGGCATAGCCGTACCCTTTCCCGAGGATGAAATGACGGTGGTGGAAGATGAAAGCGTTTTGAAAAAGCTTGAAACGCTGGCACAGCTTTATATAAGCGATAGCGGCGCTGACGCGTCGGAGCTGCTCATGCCCCTTGATATATTCTGGCGCAATCTGGCGGAAAATTCAAACGCAGAGCATGACGGCGATATTCTCATCGAGCGCATAAAAGAATATCTGCAAACACATCCCTTTGAGCAGCTTTCCGTTGCAGACCTTGCTGAAAAATTTTATATTTCCGCCCATTATCTCGGAAATAAATTTTGCAAGCACACAGGGCAAACAATAAAGCAGTATCATAACAAATATCGCATGGAGTATGCCATGTCACTTATCGAAAACTCGCCGCTTACGCTTTCACAAATCGCGGAAAAGCTGGGCTATAACACCTTGCAATATTTTTCCGTCTGCTTCAAAAAGCATTTCGGCATCGCTCCCGTAAATATCCGCCGCAAGTAAAATCTGCAATAAACAGAAGAGAGAGTAACACGGTTTCAAATTTCCGTGAAGCTCTCTCTTTTCTTCTATTGCATTTGCCACATTACGACCGATGCGGCGATAGCGGCGTTGAGGGAATTGACCTTGCCCGTCATGGGGATTATGATACAATCCGTATTCTCCGCAATTTCACGGGATATACCGTTGCCCTCATTGCCGATTATAACGGCGGCGTTTTTCGTTATATCAACGTCCTTTATGGATACCGCACCCGGGAAAAGCGCCGTTGCATACACATGAACGCCTTTATCTTCAAACATATGCACAGCCTCAATACATCTTTCACAAAAATATACGGGCATTCTGAAGCTTGAGCCCATCGTTGCGCGCAAAAATTTCATATGGTAAATATCAACAGTCGCTTCCGTAAAAACAACTCCGTCAAGTCCGAATGCCTCCGCCGTTCTGACTATAGTACCGGCGTTGCCCGGATCCTGTATGGATTGAAGCACGATATATTTTCCGCCCTGCTTTATTGCACTCACGGTAAGCTCGTTCGACTTTTCATCCAGCTTGCAGACGGCAAGTATTCCCTGCGGCGTCGTTGTCACAGCCGCTTTTTGGAATATTTCGGCTTCACAGCCGAAAAGCTGTACACCCTTGTCGGCAAGGCGCTCCAAAATGCCGCTGAACTGTTGCTTTTTAGCTAAATCAAAAAGTACGCGAATTATTTTAACTCCGCTTTTTTCAGCCTCGCAAACCAGCTTTTCACCCTCGACGACAAACTCGCCCGCTTCCTCGCGCTCGCTTTTTTTGCCAAGCCTTGCAATCGCTTTTATCATGCTGTTTGAAAAGGTCTTTATCTCCGTATATTTCATCTGTTCCGTCCTTATTTGATCTTTTAATTCAGGTTAAACGCCGTTTCTATTTCCTTTACCTCGTCATCGCTTATATTGACGATGCCGCCGATATTTTTAACGTCAATAACAGATTTCGCGCTGTATTCCAGAACCTCAAGTCTGTCGAAAGCATTGAGAAGGCTCTTGCCTGCCGCAACGACACAGTCGTTTTCAATAATTACAACAGGTGTTTTCGAGGATATCTTCTCCGCCGTTTCCTTTGGCTGAAGATAACTGCATCCAAAGGGAAGCTTCTGAATATCACGGAGCATGATATAGCTTTCGGGAATAAGGCGGGCGTTAAACCGCGCATCCGTTACGGCAAACGCCATAATGTGAGGCGGATGAGCAATTATAACGGAATTTATATCATCGTGCATTTTGTATATTTCCTCATGCAAGCGAAGTGAGCGCGACGGCATTTTGCCAAATTCCTTTTTATTGCCCTCTATCCTTACAAGGTCTCCGGGCTCAAGATATTTTCTGTCCTTGGCATAGGGCGTAATAATAAACGAGCCGTCGCTGAGTCTGCGTGAAAACGTACCCTGACCGCTTGTAAAAAGCTCGTTATCGTAGGCTCGCTTGATCAGTGCGCACATCTCGCGGCGTATCTCAAGCTCCTCACTGCTTCTTCTTGCGGGGATAAATTCATCCATTTCGGGATGATGCTTTTGCAAATAAAGGGCGTACTGCTTTTGCGTAAGGCTGTGAGGCGTGCCCAAGGAGTTTGCGTTTATCTGCAAGCGCGCGCAATAATCAAGCGTCTCAAAAATAGTAAACGCCTTGAAAAGATTTTCCGCACCGATAACGACTCCGTGGTTTTCAAGCATTACCGTGTTTATACCCTTGGCAAATTCCTCGGAAATATTTTCGCCCAGCTTCTGACTTCCCGGAAGTGCATAAGGCGCCATTGTTATATCGCCGCAGACTTGTCTTGCATTGGGCAAAAGCGTCGTATCGGGAATTTTGCGCGCAATACTGAACGCCACGAGAGACGGCGGATGAGCGTGCAAAACAGCCTTTAAGTCGGGGCGCTGTCTGTATGTGGCGAGATGGAACGGATATTCGCTGGATGGCTTATGTCTGCCGACGATGGTGCCGTCAGGCATTATTTTCATAATATCATCTCTTTGAAGCGTGCCCTTGTCAACGCTTGCAGGGCTTATCCAGACTACACCCTCGCTGTCCTTAACGGACAGATTACCGCCTGATGTCGTTGTCATGCCGTATTTATAAATTCGCTCCATTATGGTAACTATCTGGTCGGCGGGATGCATCATACTAAAATCCATATTTTCCTCCTTAATATCGTAAAACATAAAAAGCGGCACCTTTCAGCACCGCTTTTTCCTTCTTTTGTGAAGCTTCCATCACTTTTCGTGCGGTACTTCTGTTTTGGCTTATTTTGCTACAATAGTCCAGCCGTCAGCCGTAAGCTGTCCATACAGGGAAGAATACGGTCTTGCCGCCGTCGCATCGGTGATCACTTCGTTATAGGACACACTGCTTCCCTCAATTTTTAGGTCGTAGTCCTTGTTATCTCCGATAACCTCGGCAAGCTCGTCATACATCTGCTTCGCCTTCGCTTCGTCGGAGAACTTGAACGTATATCTGAAATATTCAAGCGTTTCCTCGTCAGCCCAGCGAGCATTTATAACCTGCTCAACAATGCCGTTTTCGTCACTTTCAATTGCTTTAGTAGCTGTTATCTGTCGTTTGCTCGGTGCGCAAGCGGCAAATATGAGCATGAAAGCAGCCAAAACAACAGCCATAACTCTTTTCATATGCGTGACCAATTTACTTTGCAAATATTTCCGCAAAGTAAAACCTTTCTTTTAAATTAAGCCCAGAACATTTCGCCTCGCGGCTCAGAAATAATGATATCGCGAACGAAGCTGATAGCCTTCTTCAAGCCTTCCTGAGAGGACATGAGGCTGTCTTCATGCTCAATGCTGAGAACATGGTCGTAGCCGACAAGACGAAGATTGCTTACAACATCCTTCCAAAACGCCATGTCGTTTCCGTAGCCCATGCTGCGGAATATCCAGCTGCGGTGGATCTCGTCGCCGTAATGCTTCGTGTCGAGAACGCCGTTGACAGCAGTATTTATCTTGTCGATCTTCGTGTCCTTTGCGTGAACGTGGTAGATAGCGCCTTCAAGGGCACGGATAGCGGCGGGAAGCTCAATTCCCTGCCAGATCAGATGGCTCGGGTCAAGGTTTGCACCGAGAACATCTCCGCAAGCCGCACGGATCTTGAGCATCGTTTCGGGATTGTATACACAAAAGCCGGGATGCATCTCAAACGCAACGCGAACGCCGCGCGACTTCACAAATTCACCCGTCTTCTGCCAATAAGGAATGAGAACTTCGTTCCACTGGTAGTCCAGAACAGCCGTAAAATCATCGGGCCACGGGCAAGTTACCCAGTTGGGCGTCTTATCGTCGGGCGAGCCGCCGGGACAGCCGGAGAATGTTATAACAGTTTCGACCTCAAGCTGATTTGCAAGCTCAACAGCCGCTGTAAATTCATCATGAGCCTTTTTCGCAATATCCTTGTTGGGATGCACGGGGTTACCGTGACAGCTGAGAGCCGCAATAGACATATTGCGCTCGGCAAGAGCCGCCTTGTAAGCCTTTATTGCTTCGGGCTTGTTAAGAAGCTCCGCAGGGTTGCAATGGGCGTTTCCGGGGAAACCGCCGCAACCGATCTCAACAGCTTCAACGCCTAAAGGCGCAAGAAAATCAAGAGCCTTTTCAAAGGGCATTCCCGAAAGGGGAACAGTCAATACGCTTAATTTCATATTATTTTCTCCTAATTCGATAACTTAGTGGATAGTAACGTACTTTTTGAGAGATTCAGGGAGATCTGCGGGATCGCAGGAGGATGTAATAGTGAAGTTTACAGAAAATCTTTCTGCAAGATATTCAATACCCTGAATAAATGCTTCGAACTCATCTATCTTATTCTTACCGATCTTAAGAGCAGAGTCGATAAATACGTCAGTTACATCGTAATCGCTTGCAAGAATTCCGGAGGTGAAGCTCAAAAGTGTATGGAAGCCGGTTACACGGTACTCCTCAACATCAATAAGGCGGACATTGTGGCTTATATCATAAGTAAGCTTGTTGCCCTTTTCAAGACAAACAACGTGACCCTTGCTGGTCTTTATTGCTTCATTTGCCATATCAATGAGTGTTTTTGTTTTTCCGGTACCTTTAACGCCGACGATCAATTGTATCATAATTAGTTGCCTCCTAATAAATTAGTAATTATATAATACCACAAATTAACTGATATTGCAAGGGGAGAAATTAAGTAAATATATAATATTTTTTTGTTTTGATTGAAAAATTATGTGATTTGCCTGTTTTTACGCCAAAAACGCACAAAAAAAGAGCCGCTTCAATGCAATTCAAAGCATCAAGTCGGCTCTTTCTTTATTCATCGTTTTGTGTTGAAGCAACTATCTGCGCAAGCTCCTGCGCCGTGCACCTGCGCACCGAAGCAAAAGCGTTACAGCTTTCGCAAATCCTATCGTACCTGTCGTCATCGCTTAAAATTATTACACTCGCCTGAGTCTGTTTTACAAGCGTTTCATCCACGCAGGATTTAAGGCTTCTTATCACAGCCTCCAGACTTTCATTCTCCTGCGGTCTGACGACTATCCAAAAATCCGAGCGCAGCACGCGCAGCGCAAAAACGCTATACAAAATATATATAAATTCCATTATGCCTATCAGGGCAAAAAATATGAGCATACCCTTTAAAAAGGCGTCGAGCATGATGTCACATCCCTTCTCGATACCATCTTATGCAGATTGCACCAATAAGGTGAATTTATATATAATAAAGCGCTTGGCTATCCTCGATTCGTACATTGGCTCCTATAGGGAAAACGGCGTTATACGTTCCGTGACCGAAATCATCACATTTTATCACCGATATGCCGTACTGCGCGGAAAACCGCTCAAGCACTCGGCATACGTCGCTTTGGTCCTCGCCGTAATGACCGAAAATAACGCATTCACAGCAGGAAAGAAAGCCCGATTGACCGATATGTGCAAGATAGGACGCCACCGTTTCAGGCGCACTGAACCAATGATGATCCCCAAGGAAAAGGATATATTTTTCATTTCGGCTATATTCAAAATAGCTTCCGCCAAGCATCATCGCTATATGACCGAGATATCCGCCCACAAGCTTACCCTGTGCGCTTACGCTTTTGCCAAAGCAAAGCCAATCTGCGGCTTTTTCATGGCTCGGCATACCGCCCGATGCAATATGAGCGTTAAAGCTTGCCACGTTATACGGTACCGTTTCGTAATACGTACGCGGAGTCTGACCGTGATACGTTATAACGCCTGTTTTCGAGGTTATGGCGTTTAGTATATAAGTGCCGTTGCTGTAGCTTATAACAGGTTTCGGTGTTTTCACCACAGCATTATAGTCGATATAAGGCAAAAGCTCGTTGCCGACGTCACCGCCGCCAAGCATTACGGCATTTACGCCTTCGTCGCGCAAAAGACTGTTAAGGTCATCCACGCGCTCGCTTAAAGAGCCTGCGTATCCGTCTGCTGTGCTGTAAATATGCTCCGACAGCTTCACTCTATAACCCATTTGTTCAAAAGCTGATATGGCATTGCCCAGCTTTTCCGTATTCGGCGCACTGCACGGTGCGGCAATGCCTATCGTGCCGCCTTTTTCAAGGCGCGGCGGGTATATCATTTTCATTTGCACCACTCGCTTTATACGTTTGCAATGTCGCCTACGCCCTTGAGTATGAGCTTAGGTCTGTATGGGAATTCCTTGGGCGTATCCATGGAGGAAACACCGCTTAAAACTAAAACCGTGTCAAGCTCAGACTCAATGCCTGCGATAATATCCGTATCCATTCTGTCGCCGATTATGGCTGTATCAGCGTCGGCACAGCCTAAAAGCTTTATACCCGTACGCATCATAATGGGGTTAGGCTTGCCGACAAAATACGCCTGCTTGCCCGTTGCAAGCTCAATGGGTGCAATAAGCGCCTTCGTTGCGGGCGCGATACCTGCCTCCGTCGGTCCTGTAAGGTCGGGGTTCGTACCGATAAGCTTTGAGCCTGCGTTTACAAAGCGGACGGCGCGGCTGATGCTTTCGTAATTATACGTGCGCGTTTCACCGACGATAACGTAGTCGGGATTGACATCGTTCATCGTTATACCTGCATCGTAAAGGGCGTTTACAAGTCCCGCCTCGCCGATAACGTATGCGCTGCAGCCAGGCATCTGCGTGCTTACAAAAGCGGCTGTGGCAAGGGCGCTTGTGTAAAAGTGTTCCTCACTCACGTCAAGTCCCATGCGTGAAAGCTTCTGGCAAAGCTCACGGGGCGAGCGTTCGCTGCTGTTCGTCAGGAACAAAAACCGCTTATTTTCATTTTTGAGCCACTGAACAAATTCACCTGCACCGGGCAAAAGGTTATTTCCGTGGTATATAACTCCGTCCATGTCGCAGATAAAGCCTTTTTTAGCTCTTATATCTTCAACTGTTATCATAATTTTTCA
Source organism: Oscillospiraceae bacterium (assembly GCA_015067075.1). Classification (GTDB taxonomy): domain Bacteria; phylum Bacillota; class Clostridia; order Oscillospirales; family SIG530; genus SIG530. The sequence goes on along the minus strand of SVND01000015.1, from coordinate 16,964 downwards.
TCCTTATCTTTAGTCAATTATCGTTCCCGTACCTTGTGCCTGCGAGCCTACGTTGCGTATAGCCGTAAGATGGGCGTCATAGGACGTGGAGAAAACGTGGTTGTTTCCCGATGCGACGAAGAAATAGTAATTTGTCGTGTCAGGATAAAGCGCCGCATATATGGCGGCTTCACCGGGATTTGATATGGGACCCGGCGGCAAGCCCTTATTCGTATATGTGTTATAGGGGCTGTCTATTTTTGTGTCCTCGACGCTGAGCACCTGCTTGCGTTCGGGAAGAACGTACTGGATCGTAGCGCAGGATTGCAGATAGGGGTATTTGTCGGGCGAATTGAGCCTGTTATGGAAAACAGACGAAACGAGAGAAAATTCAGCCACGTTGACTGCTTCCTTTTCGATTATAGATGCCAAAGTTACCACCTGCAAAACGCTCATGTTAAGCTCCTGAGCGCGCTCATAATATTCATCCTTGAACTTTTTGTTGAAGTTGGAAAGCAAGCGCTTGATTATGGATTCAGCGCCTTCATCCTTATATACCTCGTAGGTATCGGGGAAAATGAAGCCTTCAAGCCTCGTTTTTGATTCGGGAAGGTCCGCAAGAAATTCATAATTAAACTTGCCGTACTGAAGTGCCTGCCAGAATTCCTCCTCCGTGCCAAGTCCGTGCTTGACCAAAAGAGCAACTATCTGCTCCAGCGTATAGCCTTCGGGTATGGTAAAGCGAAGCGTTTCACGGGCAGGCTTATAGGTATATTTCAGCTTCGACATAATGGTGCTGTAATCCATGGACGTATCAAGGGTATACTCTCCGCCGAGATAAAGCCCGTCGTTTTTCTTCAGCATTGTGAAAATGCGGAAAAGGTCAGGCTCCGATATTATACCGCTCTCCGCAAGTATTAAAGCTACCTCCTGCGTCGTGGCATTTTCGGGGATAGTTACCTTTACCTCCTTGCTTTCCTTGACGAAAGCAAAGGCATCGTTTGCCCATCTTACTGCAAGCTGACCGCCGTAAACTGATATGGCGATTATGACGGCAAAATAAATTATCCATTTAAGTGACGTAAGTAAAAATCTCACCACGGGATTTCTTTTCGGTTTACCCGTGTCAAGCTCCTCTGCCCTTATGATACCGTCGTCACGTCGGCGAACGGGTCTGTTTGCCGTGTTTCTTCTTTTTGCGGTGTCCTGCTCTGGACGGGGACGCGCAGTACGTTCTCTTTGCGCCTCGGTATTTTGAACAGGGCGCGGTCGTTTCGCACGCTCACGGCTTTCTCCCCTTGTCTGCTGCTGTTCAGGACGAGGACGAGAAGGTCTTTCACGCTTTTCTCCGCTTACAGCTTCCCTTTGCTTTGGAATCATGCGTGTACCGTCTGCTTCATGTGCCGCACGCTTTATCGGCTCTTGGCTGCTTTGCTGTTTTTTCTGTGCCTGATCGCGCTTGCGCTTTTTCTGAGCACGCTCATATTCCGCAAGCTCCGCATTGTTATAGCGTTCCGCTTCCTTTCGGCGGCGGCGAAGCTCTTCCCAATCGGGCTGTACCTTTTCTTCCCCTGCCTGCTCAAACAGCTCCACCGCAGGCGTCGCACCTAAAAAAGCATCGCTTTCCGCTTTTTGCGGCGCTTCGGGTGCATCCTTATACGGCATTCCGTCGGGCTCTTCCACGGAAAAAACGGGGATAGGCGGCACGCTTTGTACGACTCTCGTGCCTTCCTCATCGTTTACTTCCATTCTTTTTTCCGCTAAAACAGCCTTTACCTGTTCCAGATCGAAAAGCTTACCCTCCGAGAGCGCGGAAACTCCCTGTGCCAATGAGGACGTAGCAGCTTGCTCCTTATTTTCATCATTTCTAACTTCAGCTATCTGCTCCTCGGACGCAGTCTCGTTTTCTCCGTCCACTCCCATAGGAACGATAGGATCAAGATTGTTGGGTTCGTTATTCATATCTTAAAACCTTTTCAAAAAGTATAATGTCAAAGTGTAACACAATTTGCCTTCGATGAATAGTATATACCAAACCGAGAAAAAGTGAGGTGAAAACAAATGTGTATCAGAGACATTCTCGGCGGTGATGACAACAACTGCCTTTGCATAATCCTCATCATCATCTTATTGCTCTGCGTATGCGGCGACTGACCGATACTGTAAATAAAGTGTAAAGCCTTTGAAAAGCGGAGGGGCAACAGCCTCTTCGCTTTTTTAAAGCACTCTGTGGCCAAGCCCTATGGCTACCTCGTTGAGATGGAGCAGTCCTATACCGAAGAATATGGCAACGCTGATATGGTCGTCATGGCGTGCAATTCCGATCTTACCGCCCACATTCAGACCGATCGCCTTATTCATTATCTGCGCCACTGCCTCACGCGTAGCTCCCGCAACGGAGCCCTCCTGTGCATGGGAATCCGTTATTACGTTTTCTCTTTTTGCACACACTATGGCGCGCTCAATTATTTTATTTATTGATGAAATAAACTCTCCGCCGAAATCTGCCGCCGCAGTAAATATCATTTTTTCGGCGTACATTTCCTTAAGCGCCTTTTCTTCATCTCTTCCGCTTGATATTGCCATTTTTATTGCCGCCGCCGCGACGTCCTTGCTTCCTGTTTCCATATATCATTTTCCTTTCATTTTCTATCCCGCTATTTCAAAAACGCTTCGTATGATCCATATGAAAAGAAAAACAACAAAGCATATATTCAGCAAGGATCTGAGCGCCGTATAAAATGGCTTTGGCGGAACGTAGACAGCTTTTACACGTCTGTCCGTCAGCATTTGCTCCAAAAGCTTCAGCGTTATCATAAGTATTATCAAAAATACTATCAGGCATACAAAAAAGAACAAAAAGGGACTTATCTGTATATTTGCTCTTTTTATATACATGCTGAGCAGAAGGGCAAACAAATTGTTTATCATATGGGAAAGCATGGCAGGGATGACCGAGCCCAATTTATATGTAATATATCCGTAGACAAGTCCAGCCAAAAGCGGTCCGAGGAAATTATAAAAGGACGAGTGTATGCAGGAAAACGCCACAGCCGACATCACTATGGCAAACCTCGTTCCCTGCGACTCAAAGTCGGACAACACTATTCCGCGGAGCAAAAGCTCCTCCGCTACGGCAGGCACTACAACGAGCGCCACTATAGCCATAATTATCTGCGGTGTATTCGTGGCTGTAAAGCCCGACAGCGACGTTTCGCCCGTTTGCCCAAATATCTGCGCCGCCACGTAGTTCAGCACTATAACAAGCGTTGACGTTGTCAGCGTAAGGAATATTATAAGAGGAATATGTGCAGGACGAAAGCCTCGCAATCGCATTTGCGACGGCTTTTTCTTCACTATTATGGAATATACAACGCTCGGCAGTATGAAAATAACAGTCTGCGCCGCCGTCATATAAATATATTTTGCCATGCTCGTATCGCCCGTAGCCGTGTTAAGCCACTGTATTGCAGGGGCTTGGATAAGGCTCGATAAAAGAAGCAGTACAAACACTATCAAAAGCAGCAGCGACGACGCTTTCACCGAATTAAGCTTCATAAGTTTTAATCATCCTTTTTTCCGTTACCACGAGCTGTACCCTTACGTCGTAAATATCGTGAACAAGCTCGTCGGCAACAAAACAATCATGGCATACGCCTATTCTGACGCATTTTTTATCCTTCAAAAATCTGTCGTAATATCCCTTTCCGTAGCCGAGACGGTATCCCCGATTATCAAACATAAGCGCAGGTACGATGCATATATCCGCATCGTTTATCGGTTTTCCGCTGTTGCTCGGCTCTCTTATGCCGTACGCGCCCGTTTCAAGCTCGGAAAGACTTTTTATCTCGTAAAATTCCATAAGGGAAGTATTTGCAATACACCTGGGCACGGCAACCGTTTTGCCGTTTTCAAGGGCATGGCTTATTATTCCGTCCGTATCTACCTCGCCCTTGAGGGCACAGTATACAAAAACAGTTTCGGCGTTTTTGTACTCGTTAAGTGAAATGATGCGCTCGTATATCGCTCTGTCGCGCAAAAGCTTTTCCTGCGCTTCTGCTTGCGCACGCATCTGCTTCGCCTTTTTACGAAGCTCCGATTTGATAATATCCGTCATCTGAAAACTATCCCATCAGCAACGCTTTTCGCCTTATCCTCGCCGCAAAGTGCGCTTGCAAGGGCAAGCCCGAACTGCGTGGCAAAGCCTGCGGCAGTTGCCGTTATAACGTTGCCGTCGACACAAACTCCCGTTTCCACCTTGCTTGCGCCCTTGAGCGTATCCTCCATGCCGGGATATACGGCGGCACATCTGCCCTTTACCATACCAAGCTCGCCGAGAATGGACGGTGCGGCACATATAGCGCCGATGTACTTGCCGTCAGCATACGCTTTTTTAAGCATATTCACCAGCTTTTCGCAAGAGGCAAGATTCGTAACGCCGGGCATTCCTCCGGGCAAAATGAGCATATCTCCATCCTCGCCGATCTCATCTATCGTCGCATCGCAGACCAGCGTTATTCCGTTTCTGCCCGTTACAGCCTTATCCTTGCCTATGCTTACCGTAACAAGCTTTGCGCCTGCTCTTCTTAAAACATCGACGGGCGCTACAGCCTCAAGCTCCTCAAAGCCGTCGGCAAAAAACATATATACCATTTTAAGTATCTTCCTTTCAGTTATCATCCATCGCAACCTGCTGTGTATCGCCGTCACCGTATGGCACGCCCATGTGCTTATACGCCGCAGGTGTGGCGCATCTTCCGCGGGGCGTTCTGTTTATAAATCCCAACTGCATAAGGTAAGGCTCGTAAACGTCTTCTATAGTAATAGCCTCCTCGCCGATAGTTGCGGCAAGAGTTTCAAGACCGACGGGACCACCGCCGAAATTCTTAATTATGGACATGAGCATTCGCTTGTCCGTCATATCAAGGCCCAGCGGATCTATTTCAAGTCTGCCAAGTGCCATATCGGCAATTTCCTTCGTTATTTCACCGCTTCCAACGACCTCGGCAAAGTCACGAACGCGCTTTAAAAGCCTGTTTGTAATACGCGGCGTACCTCTTGAACGCGACGCGATCTCCATTGCACCCTCGTCGGCAATGGGGATATTCATTATGTGCGCACTTCGCTTTACGATAAGGGCAAGCTCCTCCGGTGTATACGGGTCAAGCCTTTCGATAATACCGAAACGGTCACGCAGGGGCGACGTAAGCTGTCCTGCTCTCGTTGTCGCGCCGATAAGCGTAAACTTTGGCAGATCAAGGCGAATGGATCGGGCGGAAGGTCCTTTTCCGAGGATTATATCAATTGCATAGTCCTCCATCGCCGTATAAAGACGCTCCTCAACATTTTTGGAAAGCCTGTGTATCTCGTCGATAAAAAGCACGTCAAAGGGCGCAAGATTTGTCAAAATAGCGGCAAGGTCACCCTGCTTTTCAATGGCAGGACCCGAGGTCACGCGGATATTTACACCCATTTCGTTGGCGATAATGCAGGAAAGCGTAGTTTTTCCAAGTCCGGGCGGGCCGTAAAACAGCATATGGTCAATGGCGTCGCCGCGCCTTTTAGCCGCTTCAATATAGATTCGAAGCTTTTCCTTTATCTTTTCCTGACCGATGTAATCGTCAAGGCTTCTCGGACGCAGACTCAACTCCGTTTCAGTATCCTGAGCCGTATACGAGGAGGTTATCAGCCGTTCAAAATCTTCATTTTCGTTATAGCCCATGCCTTATCACCCCTTCATCAAAATCTTCAGCGCCTGTCTTATAGCATTTTCAACGCTGAGCGCCGACAGGTCGAGGGACTGCACAGCCTGCTCTGCCTGATACCTCGAATAGCCAAGCGCCATCAGAGACGCTACAGTATCGTCGAATACGCCGCCGTCTGCGACAGGAGCGGGAATGCTTTCAGCCGTTTCCTCCGACACGGCAACGCTCTTTCCAACCTTGTCCTTAAGCTCAAGCACAACGCGCGACGCAAGCTTTGCGCCAACGCCTGCCGCTCTCGTCAGCGCCTTGGTGTCACCCTTCGACACGGCAAGAGCAAATTTGTCGGGCGACAGCTCCGAAAGTATAGCTATGGCAGCCTTAGGGCCAACGCCTGAAACGCCGATAAGAAGCTTGAAGCAATCAAGCTCGGCAAGCTCGGCAAAGCCGAAAAGGTCAACTGCATCCTCACGCACGTTCATATATGTAAAAAGCTTTGTATTCATACCGATTTCGGGAAGCTTTGAGCGAGTTGTAAAGGATATGGTGCATTTGTAGCCAACACCGCCGCAATCTATAACAGCAAAATCACTGAAAGCTTCAGCAAGCATTCCGTTAAGATAGTAAAACATACGTTAAAATCCCCTTCTTAAAGCATCTGTAATACGTGAGCCTGCGCTGTACGCATGGCACACTGCAATGGCAAGCGCGTCGGCAACGTCGTCGGGCTTCGGCGCTTTTTTCAGATTAAGACACATGGTTACCATTTGAATGACCTGATTTTTCTCCGCTCTTCCGTAGCCTGTGAGCGCCTGCTTTACCTGCAAGGGCGTGTATTCCGCGATCTCAACGCCGCTTTTGACCCCCGCAAGTATGATAACTCCGCGCGCTTGTCCTACACCGATAACAGTTTTCGCATTTGTGTTGAAAAACAGCTCCTCAACTGCCATGGCATCGGGCGAATATTTTATTATAAGCTGGCGTACACCCTCATAAATCAGTTCAAGCCTGCGCGCCATCGGCAAGCCCGCCTCTGTCGTTATCGCGCCGTAATCAAGTACGGTAAATCTGTTTCCGTTATAGCTTATAACGCCGTATCCGATTATTGCATAGCCCGGGTCAATACCGAGAATTATCATTTTCGCCTTTTCCACCTTTAACATGGTATGGTATAACATTATATAGTATATCACGGTTTCATAAAAAAGGCAAGTATTTTTAATATATCAAAAATACAAAACACTACTTTAGAAAAATAGTGCTTGCAAAAGCTTTGATTATGGTGTATAATATATGCTGATTTATTTTGACATAATTTACATGAATGGAGATACAGCTATGGAGAACAACAAAAAAACAATGGATAAGATCGTTGCTCTTTGCAAGGGCAGAGGCTTTATTTATGCAGGCTCTGAAATCTACGGCGGTCTTGCAAACACATGGGACTACGGTCCTTTGGGCGCTGAGCTTAAAAACAATATCAAGCGCGCATGGTGGAAAAAATTCATTCAGGAAAATCCCTACAACGTAGGTCTTGATTCCGCTATCCTTATGAATCCTCAGACATGGGTTGCTTCAGGACATCTTGGTGGCTTCTCCGATCCTCTTATGGACTGCCGCGAATGCAAGGAGCGTTTCCGTGCAGACAAGCTTATCGAGGATTGGTGCAACGAAACGGGCTACACACTTCCCAAGCCCATCGACGCTTTCTCTCAGCAGGAAATGAAGGATTTTGTTGAAGCAAACAACATTCCCTGCCCCACCTGCGGCAAGCATAATTTCACAGATATCCGTCAATTCAACCTCATGTTCAAAACCTTCCAGGGTGTAACGGAGGATGCAAAGAACACGGTTTACCTTCGTCCCGAAACGGCTCAGGGTATTTTCGTAAACTTTGCAAACGTACAGCGTACAACTCGTAAAAAGCTCCCCTTCGGTATTGCTCAGATAGGCAAGAGCTTCAGAAACGAGATCACTCCCGGCAACTTCATTTTCCGTGTTCGTGAATTTGAACAGATGGAGCTTGAATTCTTCTGCAAGCCCGGCACAGACCTTGAATGGTTCGATTATTGGCGCAGCTTCTGCCGCGATTGGCTCCTCAGCCTCGGCATCCGTGAAGAAAACCTTCGCCTTCGCGACCATGATCCCGAGGAGCTTTGCTTCTACTCCAAGGCAACGACCGACTTTGAGTTCCTGTTCCCCTTCGGATGGGGCGAGCTTTGGGGCATTGCCGACCGTACGGATTACGACCTTACTCAGCATCAGAATACATCAGGTAAGGATCTGACATATTTCGATCAGGAAGCCAACGAGCGTTACGTTCCTTACGTTATCGAGCCTTCTCTCGGCGTGGAAAGAAGCGTTCTTGCATTCCTTTGCGATGCATATGATGAAGAAGTAGTTGACGAGGCTAAGAACGACACTCGTACAGTTCTTCGCTTCCATCCTGCGCTTGCTCCTTTCAAGGCCGCCGTTCTTCCCCTTTCCAAGAAGCTTACAGCTCAGGCCATGGAGGTCTATACCATGCTTGCAAAGCGCTTCTCCGTTGACTTTGACAACGCAGGCAGCATCGGTAAGCTCTATCGCCGTCAGGACGAGATCGGTACTCCCTTCTGCATCACTTACGACTTCGACTCCGTTGAAGACGGCTGCGTAACGGTACGCGACCGCGACACGATGCAGCAGGTAAGAATGCCCATCAGCGAGCTTTGCGCATTTATCGAAAGCAAAATTGATTTTTAAGAGGTGCACTAAATGGCTATTCTTGTAACAGGCGGTACAGGCTACATCGGCTCGCACACCTGTGTGGAGCTTCTCAATGCGGGAAAGGATGTCGTTATAATCGACAACCTTTCCAACTCCAAGCAGAGCGTTGTCGGCAAGATCGAGCAGATAACGGGCAAGACCGTCAGATTTTATAAAGATGACGTGCGCAACGAGCAGGCGCTTACGCGTATTTTTAAGGAAAACTCCATTACAGCGGTCATTCATTTTGCAGGACTTAAGGCTGTAGGCGAGTCTGTTTCCGCCCCCCTCAGCTATTATGAAAACAACATCATGAGCACTCTTGCTCTTTGCAAGGTCATGGCTGAAAACGGATGCAAATCCCTTGTTTTCAGCTCCTCTGCCACCGTTTACGGTCTCGGCAACAAAGCACCCTTCCGCGAGGATTATCCCCTTTCCGCAACAAATCCCTACGGCTGGACAAAGCTCATGATCGAACAGATACTGCGCGACCTTTACGTTTCCGACAACGAATGGCAAATATCGCTTCTGCGCTATTTTAATCCAATCGGCGCTCACGAAAGCGGGCTTATCGGCGAAGAGCCTAACGGCATTCCCAATAATCTTATGCCCTACATCACCTTCGTCGCCACAGGCAGACTTGACCATCTCAATGTATTCGGCAACGATTACCCAACCGTAGACGGAACAGGCGTGCGCGATTACATCCACGTTGTGGACCTCGCAAAGGGTCACCTTGCAGCGCTTGAGCATATCCGCTGCGGCGCTGAAGCATACAACCTGGGCACAGGAAACGGCACGTCAGTTTTGGAGCTTGTTACTACCTTTGAGCGCGTAAACGGCATCACCATTCCTTATGAGATAACGGAGCGCCGCCCCGGTGATATTGCCGAGTGCTATGCCGACGCTTCCCGAGCAAATAAAGAGCTTGAATGGAGCGCTCAGCTCAATGTTGAACACATGTGCGCAAGTTCATGGAAATTTGCGAAAGAAAATTTTTAAAACAACAAAAAATTTCGATGAAAACGCCAAATTTGTGCACATTATGAAATAAAAGCGTTTTTGGACACAATAAACAGCATTTTTGGATAAAAAAACAGTTTATTTGATATTGCAAAAAATAAACTGCTGTGGTATAATCCTATTTAGGTATTATAAAAATAAAGCCGATAACGGCGAAAAGGAGAAAACTATGGCTGAAATTACGTTTGAAATCGTAAAAAATCTTGGCGTTTTATCTGAAACTCCGGCAGGATGGACTAAGGAACTCAACCTTGTAAGTTGGAACGGCAGAGAGCCAAAGTATGACATTCGCGAATGGTCTCCCGACCACACAAAGATGGGTAAAGGCTCCACACTTACAGGTGAAGAGCTCAAGCTTCTCATTCAGTATGCCGAGAGTGAGAACTTATAAAAAGGAGTATTACATTGGCAAAGGTAAAGATTACTGCGGACAGTACGTGTGACTTGTCCCCTGAGCTTATTGAACGCTATAATATCGATGTTTTGCCCTTATATGTAAATATGGGCGACAAATCATACAGAGACGGTGTAGATCTTAAAACAGCCGACATATACGAGCATGTCAAAAACGGCGGCGATCTTCCCAAAACATCAGCTCCCGCTCCTGCCGATTTCATTGAGTTTTTCAAGAAATGGACGGAGCAGGGCTATGAGATCGTGCATTTCGGAATCGGCTCCGCACTTTCCGTCACATATCAGGTGGCAACGCTTGTTGCCGCTGAGTTCGACAGCGTATACGTCGTTGATACAAAGTCTCTTTCCACAGGCTTCGGTCAGATGGCAATACTTGCTTCAAAAATGGCTGACGAAGGCAAGAGCGCAAAGGAAATATACGAGTGGTTCACCGCAAACATCGAGAAATTCACCGTTATTTTCGTTATCGACACCCTTGAATTTCTTTACAAGGGCGGTCGCTGCTCCCTTCTTTCCGCCCTCGGTGCAAACCTGCTTAAGATCAAGCCCTCCATCGTTGTAACGAAGGACGGTGGCAAGATGACCGTCGGCAAAAAGTACCGCGGCAAGATCGTGCGTTGCTACGAGGAAATGGTCGAGGATGAGCTTCGCGGCAAGGAAGACCTTGTCAACACCGATTACATATTTATCACCCATTCCGACAACTGTGAGCCGGGCGCTGTCGAAGCTGTAGCGAACAAGATAAACTCTATCGTAAAATTTGACAACATCTACGAAACTAACGCAGGATGCGTAATCGGTACTCATTGCGGTCCCGGTTGCCTTGGAATAATTTATTCCTTAAAATAATTTGAAAATGATACAAAAAGCAAAGGAGCGCAGTTCTGACTGTCTGCTCCTTGCTTTTGCGCTGTAAAAGCTTTTCATAGCTAAGGAGCTAAAAAATGAACACCAATTTGCACACGCATACCTTCCGTTGCGGTCACGCAAGCGGCACGGAGCGTGAATATATCGAAACCGCCATCAGCGGCGGCATAAAAGTAATGGGATTTTCCGAGCATATTCCTTTTGCTTTCCCCGACGGAAGCGAGTCGGGCTATCGCATGAAGATCAAGGACGTGCCCGATTATTTTGAAACGCTTACAAAGCTGAAAAACGAATACAAAGAAAAGATAGATATAAAGATCGGCTTTGAAATGGAATATTATCCGATCTATTTTGACAAAATGCTTGCTAACGCAAAAAGCTGGGGCGCTGAATACCTTATTTTAGGTCAGCATTTCATCGGAAACGAGCATCCCGGCGGTACCTACAGCGGCGGAGATCATCCGAGCTCCGACCAGCTTACCGAATACGTCGATTGCGTAGTCGAAGCCATAAAAAGCGGCGTTTTCACCTATGTCGCCCACCCCGACCTTTTTGATTACAGCGCCGACGACCATGTATACATCAGCCAAATGCGTCGTATCTGCCAAGCGTCTAAGGAACACGGAGTCCCCCTTGAAATAAACTTTCTCGGCATCCGTGGAAAAAGAAATTATCCCAAGGAGCTTTTCTGGACTATCGCAGGTGAGGTAGGCAGTCCCGTTGTATACGGCTACGACGCGCACAGCGCCGTCGATGCATACGATCCGAGCTCCTTAATTTACGCTGAAAAGCTCGTCAAGGAAAACAACCTGCAGCTTATCCATCAGCCCACTATCTGCGTGCTGAAATAATTATAAAAGGACGTTAAAATGAGTAAACTCTACATTTTGCAGCTTATACTTGTGGCAATCGCCGTCTGCACATCCATTCCCTTGGGTATCGAGGTGGCAGGTGCTATGTCACCCGACAAAATAACACCCCTCGCCGTCATTCTCGGCATTTCACTTTTCGGCTCATACACCTGCGGCATAGTACGGCTCATAAAAACAAAAAATAGCAATCGCGATTTTTAGTTTTCAGACCTATCCAAAACGGATAGGTCTTTTTCACGGCTAAAACGCCCACTTTTAGGTGTAAACATTTTACTATTGACATGCAGGTAAAAATATGTTATTATCTAAATGTAAAGTAAATTTTACAAAATAATCTAAGGAGTGCCAATATGAAGCGTTTTTCACTCGTTATATTATCCCTGTTTCTGCTCCTCTCGTGCTTCGGCTGCTCACAGCAGCAAGCATTTCAGAGATTTGAAAGCTCGTACACCTTTCTCGATAACGGTGACGTTTACGAAAATACAGGCGCCATAGTTTTCAAGGATTACAGCGAAGGCACATCGCAGCTCATATGCCGTGATGAGAATTGTGAGCATTTGCCATACTATACCGATAAAAATCCATCTCCCACCTGTAGCGCCGTTTCTCATAACAGCTTTAATTTTGCGGCTGTCATGGCTCACAAAAAAAGCTTGTATCTTTTTGAGTCAGTAAGCGGAAAGATAAATATATACAAGAGCAATCTTTACGGTGAGAACAGACAGCTTGTTTGCTCCGTTGACGGCTCAAATATTTCGCAATATATCTTTTTCGACGGAAAAACCATGATCTTTGCATCCGATCTTTTTATAGAAGAGCAATACAAACAAGTAAAAACCATCGGAAACGTGTATTCAGTCAATATAAAAAACGGCGAAGCAACCGTGCTCTACCACAGCGAGGACGCTTTTACCTTGGGACAGCTCGCAATGAGCGGCCGTCAGATTATAGTATGGCACGATATGCGCTTTTTCGATGATTTGACCATCATGAACATAGGCAGAGCTCAAGCATACTCCGTAAATATAGATACAGGGGAAAAAACACTCCTTTTTGAATCCTACCCCGAAAAGCCGCTGACGATATTAGGCACTTTTGGAGAATATATTATTTATTCTGAGGACTCAAGCACAGATAGCTTTTGGAACATAAGTTATTATAAAATGTCGATTCACTCCGGAAAAACAGAAAAAATCCATCAATACCGGGACGAAATAAGATATGGCGGCAGCTCCATGATTTGCGTTGCCGATAATATGTTTCTATTCTATATGGATGACGGAGTTTCCGGCGGATATGCCGTTGATATAGAAACAGGCGCAAAAAGACCTATTTTGCCCAAAAATAACGGTTTTATCGTAGGCTCTTATAAGAATAAGTATAAGACTATCCTGTGGGAAGACGGCATGAAAGGCTATTTTTTGCAGGATAAGAACGACTTTTTAAATTATCAGGACATCGAGCCATAAAAGTGTTTAGATAAAGCAGATACGCAACGTGCTGAACTTTAAAGAACAGTTTTAAGTTAAACAGAATATAGCACCGACAGATAAAGGACAGAGAATGTTTTTACACTCTCCGTCCTTTTCTTGATAAATACTGACTTATTAAAAAATATCGTTGTCTTGTTGAAGGTTAGCGTTATATATGGCTTGCCTTAAGGATGTGCAATCTCGCAAAGCGTTTTTTGGACAGTCGAGACGCCTGCCTCACAGTCAAGAGAATAATCACAACAAATTTAAGCGATTCAATAAGCGGAATTACCGCTTCATAATAATGCTTTGCTATAAGCTTACAGCCGCCCTCGATGGGATGCACGCCGTCGCCGCCTAAGCTGGGTATATCGCTATGCAAAAGCGCGGCAGCAAAAAGCCCGTCCGTCGGCACGTACGCGTCGGCATATTCACGGGCAAGCTTGCGAACAATATCTATCTTGCCGTTCAGATCCTCTCGGAAATACAGCTTGTCCTCAACGGGAAGCAAATAAGGCTCTAAAATAAGTATCTTCGCCTTTGTTTTTTCCTTTATCTGCTCCAGAAGGTATCTGTAATTGCTCTCAAAAACCTCGTTTTCAAGCCAATTTCTCTCGGCACATCTCGACCAAACATCGTTGATACCTATCATTATCGACACTATATCAGGCTGAATATCAATGCAATCCTTTTGCCACCTGTTTTTCAAACAGTATGTCTGATTTCCGCTGATACCCAAATTTACAAATTCAAACTTGTCCTCACCGTATTTTTCGCAAAGCATCTGCTTTACGTACATAGGATAACCGAAGCCCATATTGTGGCTGTCAAAATAATCACGCCCCGCGTCAGTTATGCTATCGCCTTGAAAAAGAATTTTTATCATGCCCGTCCTCTCCTTTCGTTGTCGGTATTATACAATACGGCACCCCACTTGTCAATAGGGTAAAAATATAATTATATTTTTAAAAAAAGTGCTTGACATTTCAGCTTTTATGTAGTATAATATTTAAGCATCAAAAAAGGACGCTTAGCTCAGCTGGTAGAGCATTTGCTTGACGTGCAAAGGGTCAGCGGTTCGATTCCGTTAGCGTCCACCAAAAAATCCTGCACTTATGTGCAGGATTTTTTACTTTTTCACAATTAAAAAGGCGCGATATCCGAAAATGATATCACGCCATATTTTTTAATTAAAGCACCTTTGACAAAAAGTCACGCAAGCGTTCATGCTTGGGATTTCCGAAAAACTCCTGCGGCGGAGCTTCTTCAAGAATCTTACCGCCATCCATGAAAATAACGCGCGTTGCAACTTCCCTTGCAAAGCCCATTTCATGGGTAACGATAACCATGGTCATACCGGAATCGGCAAGCTCCTTAATAACGTCCAAAACCTCGCCGACCATTTCAGGGTCAAGCGCGCTCGTAGGTTCGTCAAAAAGGATCACCTTCGGATTCATGGCAAGAGAGCGCACGATAGCGATACGCTGCTTCTGACCGCCTGAAAGCGTTGACGGATATGCCTTCGCCTTATCCTCAAGCCCGATACGGTTTAAAAGCTGCATTGCATTTTCATAAGCTTCCTTCTTTATCTCCGCAACGGCTCTTACAGGCAAAAGCTCCTGCTTTTCTTTTGAAAAAACATTTTTGATCTTTATACAAATATTTTTTCTTATTGCCTTGCGGCGCTCCTGCTTTGCAACGTAAACAGGTGCAAGCATGATATTGTCAATAACGGTTTTGTTGTTGAAAAGATTGAACTGCTGGAAAACCATGCCGATATGTCTGCGGTGGATGTTTATATCAACCTTCATATCAGCAATATTCGTACCTTCAAAAATTACCTTGCCGCCTGTTGGATCCTCCATGCAGTTAAGACAGCGCAAAAACGTGCTTTTGCCCGAGCCGGAAGGACCGACAACGACGACACGCTCGCCCTTTTCGATGTTGATATTTATCCCATTGAGTACCTTGAGAGTACCAAAGCTTTTTTCAAGGTCAACGACTTCTATCACTCTTCCTCAGGCTCCTTTCCATTACTCTTATAAGCAGTGTTATGAAAACAACAAGCACTATGTAAATGAGCGCCATTACGAGATACGGCACCATGAATTCATAGCTGTTCGTACCGATATAGTTGAACGCAACGTAAAGGTCAGCGGCGCCGACAAAGCTTACGACAGACGTTTCCTTTATAAGCACGATAAATTCGTTGCCGAGTGTGGGTAAAATATTTTTTACCGCCTGCGGAACTACGATTTTCATCATTACTACAGGGAAGCTTAAGCCTACGGCTCGTCCCGCTTCCATCTGACCGGGGTCGACCGACATTATACCGCTTCGCATTATTTCCGAAACGTACGCACCGCTGTTAAGACCGAAAACCATAATACATACGTTCAGCGCCGCGATCTTTATACCGAGCAGCGGCAAAATAACGTAATACGCCAGCAAAAGCTGTACGACCATGGGTGTTCCGCGGAAAAGTCCAACGTAGAACGTGCATATTCCATTGAGTACGCGCGGCAACGTCTTATACTTTGGCATAACGCGCACGGCGGCGATAAGCGTACCTATAACGATACCGATAATAAGACCTGTTACAGCGATTATTACAGTATTCTGTAAGCCCGTAAGTACACGCGTATAGCCCTTGTATTCAATGAATACTTCAATAAATTTTTCAATTTTGGACATGAAATCCATGTTATGTCCTCCCTTTAAAAGTAATGCCTCACCGCTTACGGCGAGGCATTTTAAGGAGTTTATCCCCGTTATTAACCGTTTATAGCGTCAACGATGCAGTGAGCAGGAGCTTCGTCGATAATAACGTAATCGATGTTACCGTTAAGCATATCGTTTACAGCAAGAGAACCGGACTTGTATCCAACAGACTTAGCTGTGAGACCGGCAAAGCCCCAGCTTTCGTCGCCGTCAACATAGAACTGACCTGTTGTACCCTGCTGAACACCGATCTTCTTTGTGTCGTCAAGCTCTTCAAGGAGAGCAGCAACTTCGTCAGCGGATGTGCAAGCGTCGAATGTTGTATCGTCAGCAGGAACGATAAGCATCTGAGAAGCATCGTAATACTTATCTGTAAAGTTTACATACTCCTTGCGGTCTTCCTTGATTGTAAGACCAGCCATAGCTATATCAGCCTTGCTCTGACCAACGGAAAGGCATACAGCGTCAAAGTCCATGTTGGAAATAACGAGTTCCTTGCCGAGCTCCTGAGCAAAGAGAGCAGCGATTTCAAGGTCGATTCCGTAATAATCTTCACCGATCATGTATTCGAAGGGCTCAAAACCTGCGTTTGTAGCAACAACAAGCTGATCCTTGGACTCGTCGAGAGCGGCGCTCTTAACAGCTGTAGGTGTGCCGTCGCCGAAATACTTGTCGCAGATATCATCAAACGTGCCGTCTGCCTTTATCTTTGCGATGAATTCGTTTGCTTTTTCGAGAAGCTCAGGCTGATTCTTGTCAACGCCGAAAGCGTACTCTTCTTCTGTGAGCTTAAACTCAATAACCTTTGCCTTGGATGATGCGGTGCCTGCGCAAGCTGTGAAGCAGAGTACGAGCATCATAACTGCCATAACAGCCGCGAAGATTCTTAATGTTTTTTTCATTTTCTTTTCCTCTTTCTTTAATTTAGTCTATACATTATAGACCTTTATTCAAAAAAAGTCAAGTGTTTTGCGAATAATTATTCAAAAAAAGCTCAATAATTGCTTATTTATGCGGAAAAAGCTTGAAAAACTCAAGCTTTTCCTGTGTCTTATTTGAAATTTGAAAAATCCGTCAGCTCATAAGGATTTTTAATCGCTGCATCTACCGCCGCTTTGATAACTTCAAACTCCTCCTCCGTACAGAACGATCCGTCATATTCCATCTGC
>SVND01000014.1 GCA_015067075.1 Oscillospiraceae bacterium | reverse complement strand
GATATCAAAGGATTTATCTTACGAAATATTTTGCAATGGCTCGGGGATGTGAATATATTGTATCGTTGGCAGGAAGCCTATAACAGATTGGTTGAAAAGCTTGCATCGGATATGGGATGCGGACTTATAGATATTCGCTCGCCGTTTTTGTGCCGTCATGATTTTTCCTCGCTTTTTTGCAAGGATGGCATTCATCCCACGCCGAAGGGACATGATATCATAAGAGAAGCGTTGCGGCAATATAATAATGTATAGATATATTTATATAAAGCTCTGTATATTACGGAGCTTTTTCCCGTTTAAAAAGGGAAAAGAACGGTATTTTTATAACGATATTAGAAGAAGGCTTTTAAATAAAATTGAGTTTTTTTAAGCGCGCAAATCGAAAAAACGCAAAAAAACAAAGAAAAAATGAAAAATAATGCAATTTTTTTTGCATTTAGATGCAAAAAATGAAAAATAGGTCTTGAAAAACTGAAAGTTTTATTGTATAATGTTGAATAATATTATTATTAATTTAAATGGAGGAAAAACAAATGAAAAGATTTATCTCTCTCGCATTAGTTTTAGTTATGCTCTTTGCTTTCGCTTCTTGCGGCGGCACAGCTATGACAATGGGCACAGGCGGTACAGCAGGTACATACTACGGTTACGGCGGTATACTTGGCTCTCACATTAAGAACGTTGCTGGCATCACAGTTAACGTTGTTTCCACAGACGGCTCCAAGGCTAACATCCTTGGTATCGACGAAGGCAACTATCAGCTCGGTACAGTTCAGTCCGACGTTATGGCTTACGCATGGGAAGGCGCTCGCTCTTTCGAAACAGAAGGCGCTCTTGACTCCTTCCGCGTAATCGGCGGTCTCTATGCAGAAGCTGTTCAGCTCATCACTATGAACCCCGAGATCAAATCCGTTGCTGACCTTGCAGGCAAAAAGGTCTCTATCGGTGCTGCAGGTTCCGGCGTTTACTTCAATGCTATGGACGTTCTCGCTGCTGCAGGTCTTTCCGAAGCAGATATCGAGCCTCAGTATCAGTCCTTCGCAGACTCCACAGATGCTCTTAAGGATGGCAAGATCGACGCTGCATTCATCGTAGCAGGTCCTCCCACACCCGCTATCACTGAGCTTTGCCAGACAAATAATGCTTACCTTGTTCCCATCGACGGCGAGGTTGCTGAAAATCTTATGGCTGCTTGCCCCTACTACACAGTTCACTCTATCCCTGCTGAAACATACAAGGGTCAGACTGAAGAAGTTAAGACTGTTACAGTTAAGGCTACTCTTATCGTAAGCGCTTCCGCTTCCGAAGAGACAGTTTATGAAATTACAAAGGCTATCTTCGACAACATCGACGATATCGCTCATGCAAAGGCTGAAGAGCTCTCTCTTGAAAACGCAACAAGCGGTATGACAGCTCCTTTCCATGCCGGTGCAGCAAAGTATTTCGCTGAAAAAGGTATTGAAGTCGTTACAGAGTAAGACTTAACGCGAAAAAGCTATCCAATGGCTGCGGCGAACTTGTCGCCGTAGCCATTTTGGTATTTGATCTTAGGGAAGGAAAATAATATGGCACTTTTTAAGAAAAAGACTGCCGCTGCCGTGCAGGAGCCGATGGATCTCGATTCGGTTATGAAAAAGTTTGACCGCGAATCCAATACCCGTGTTTGGGAAGGCGTCCCGAAAATCGTTGTGACTTGTATTTTGGCGGCATTTTCTATTTTTTGTATATACGTTACCCTTTGGGCAACTTGGCTTGATGAACTGCGTTTGACGACGTTTATGGCATTTATTATGTTCATCGGTTACCTTGTATTTCCTGCTAAAAAAGGCAAACAGAAGGTTAACTATATGCCTTGGTACGATGTTGTACTTATGGTTTTAGGTACAAGCTCATTTTTATACTTTGCAATTAATGCATCTGCAATAGTTGCGCGATATAAAATTACAACAATTGAAGTTTTTATAGGTATTATAGGCGTTGCGTGCCTTGCGGAGCTCTGCCGCAGAAGTGTTGGTTTGCCGATCCTCTGCGTTGCAGGAGCGCTTTTGATATATGCACTCATTTGGGGCTCGACTAACCCTGACTTTTTTGCGAGAATTACGGAAAATGTCCGTGTTATGTTCTATTCCAAAGAGGGTATTTTGTCAACACCCGTTAACGTCTGCTCTAAGTACATAGTTATGTTCATTATCTTTGGTGCGTTTTTGGAGCGTACGGGTATTGCGGATTTCTTCATCAACATTGCGAACGCTTTAGTTGGCCGCTTTTCGGGAGGACCCGCAAAGGTTGCTGTTGTTGCATCTGCGCTTGAAGGTATGGTTTCCGGATCTTCTGTTGCAAATACAGTCGGTTCCGGCGCCGTTACTATTCCTCTTATGAAAAAGACGGGCTATAAGCCTGAATTTGCTGCAGCCGCAGAAGCTTCTGCTTCCACAGGCGGTCAGATAATGCCTCCCATCATGGGTGCAGCCGCTTTCCTTATGGCTGAAACAGTTGGTGTCCCCTATTCGAACATCGTTGTTCGTGCAATATTGCCTGCTCTTTTGTACTTTGCAGGTGTTTTCATCACCGTTCACCTTGAGGCTAAAAAAGAAGGTCTTCGCGGTCTTACAAAGGAAGAGCTTCCTCGCTTGAAGCCCCTTCTCAAGCAGACATATTTGCTTTTGCCGCTTATTCTCCTCATCTACCTCGTAGGTACGAGCACTCGCTCCATTGCTTATGCGGCGGCTATCGCTATCGTTGTTGCTATCGTTGTAAGCCTTTTCAATAAGGAAAACAGAATTACCCCCAAGCGCATTCTTGAAGCCCTTGCCGCCGGCGGTCAGGGTATGATAACTGTTGCCGTTGCTTGCGGTGTTGCAGGTATTATTGCGGGTATCATAAGCGTTACAGGTCTTGCATATATGCTGTTCAACGGAATCGTTGCGATTGCGGGCAATAACCTCATTATTGCGCTGTTCTTGACGATGCTTTGCTGTATCGTTCTCGGTATGGGTGTTCCCACTACGGCTAACTACTGCATCATGGCGGCAACGTGTGCACCTATCCTTGTTCAGATGGGTGTTCCAATGATTGCGGCACACTTTTTCGTATTCTACTTCGGTATCGTTGCCGATTTGACTCCACCTGTCGCCTTGGCGGCTTACGCGGGTGCGGCTATTGCGCAGGCAAACCCGATGAAGACGGCGTTTACCTCGACAAAGCTCGCTATCGGCGCATTTATCGTTCCGTATGTGTTTGCGTTAAGTCCAGCCATGCTGTTCATACCATCAACAGGCGAAACAAATTTGGGTATCTTGGAATCGATCTCAAAGATAGGTGTTCCCGATATTATTCTTATTATTATAACATCGTTTGTTGGTATTTTTGCTGTTTCTGCGGCGCTTGAAGGATTTTTCCTGCACAAAATGCCGTGGTATCAGAGGTTGTTCAGTGTAACGGGCGGCTTACTCCTTATTTATCCCGGTATCGTTACGGATGCTATAGGTCTGGGACTTGTGGCTATAACAGTAGCTCTTCAGTTTTTCACGAGAAAGAAGACGAAGCTTACTGCGTGATAAAACATAATAGCCTGTCGGAGCAACGCTTCGACAGGCTTTACTATGAAAAATAAAGAATGGTGAAAGAGCATGGAAAAAAACAGAAGCAGCTTTACAGGCAAGCTCGGATTTGTTCTTGCCGCAGCGGGCTCTGCTGTCGGCCTGGGAAATATCTGGAGATTCCCTTATCTTGCCGCGAAGTACGGCGGAGGAATATTCCTTTTAGTTTACATTATTTTAGCCGTAACTTTCGGATTTGCACTTATGACCGCTGAAATAGGTCTCGGAAGGAAAACAGGACTCAGCGCAATAGGTGCATTTAACAAGCTTAATAAGAAGTTTACGTTCATCGGCTATCTTGCCGCAATTATTCCTGCAATAATTTTACCGTATTACTCTGTAATCGGTGGATGGGTAACAAAGTATCTTGCTGTGTATGTAACTGGCGGTGGACACGAGGCAGCCGGTAAGACTTTTTTTGATGACTTTATTTCAAAACCATTTGAGCCGCTGGTATGGTTGTTGATCTTCATTGGCGCAACGGCTGTTATTGTTTTGCTTGGTGTTGAAAAGGGTATCGAAAAGGTCAGCAAAATAATGATGCCTATATTGGTCGTGCTTTCCGTAGGTATTGCCATTTATGCGGCGTTTTTACCCGGAGCGTGGGAAGGTGTTGTATATTACATCAAGCCTGATTTCAGTAAGTTCTCCGCAACGACAGTTCTTGCGGCGATGGGTCAGCTTTTCTATTCAATGTCCCTTGCCATGGGTATCATGATAACATACGGCTCGTATATGAAAAAGGATGTAAGCATTGAGTCGTCTGTAACGCAGATAGAGCTTTTTGATACGGGTATTGCGTTTTTTGCAGGGCTCATGATAATTCCGTCTGTGTTTGTTTTCTCCGGCGGAACGCCTGAAGCCCTTGGAAAGGGTGCAGGACTTATGTTTGAAACGCTTCCGAAGGTTTTTGAAACTATGCCGGGTGGCACATTTGTCGGAATTACATTCTTCATTTTAGTTCTTTTTGCGGCGCTTACTTCGTCTATTTCACTTATGGAAACGGTCGTTTCCATTGTATGCGACAAGCTGAAGATAGACAGAAAGCTGTCCTGTCTTATCGTGTTTTTGTTTTCGTTGGCTTTGGGTACAGTATCCTCGTTGGGTAAAGGAGCACTTTCGGGAGTTAAAGTTCTTGGAATGGATCTTTTCGACTTTTTCGACTTCGCAAGCAACAGTGTGCTGATGCCCATAGTTGCGCTCCTGACGTGCATATTCATCGGATTTATTGTTAAACCGCAGTTGATTATTGATGAAGTTGAGTCGTCGGGCAAATTCAAAAGAAAAAAGATTTTTGTTTTTGTTATTAAGTATTTGGCGCCGATTTGCATAGTGCTCATATTGGTTTCGTCTGTGCTTGATGCGTTCGGAATATTTAAGATATAAAATAAATAAAAGGCTTCACAAGCAGTACGCTTGCGAAGCTTTTTGTTTTTATCGGTTATTTTTTGCTTTGTCGATGCGCTGTTGCGCGACTTCTGTTCGTGCTTTTGCGTCAGCAATCTGTTTTTCTCGGAGCTGCTTTTCCCTTTCGGCCCGCTTTTCTGAAGAGGCTTTTGCTTCCTCCCACTGTGCCTTGGACTCGGCTTTTACTGCTTCAAAATTTGCCTTATCCACATCATGCTGTGCTTTTGCACTTTCCTTGATATCGCTGAAAGCTTTTTTAAAAAAGTTTTTAATACCCATAATTTAACCTCTCATTATTTCATCGCTGAGGGCGATTATTTTGTCTGCGTACTTTTTGCGGCGTGAGTTGAGAATTGCTTTGAAAACAGGATAGTTAATGATGCAAAGAATAAGCCCGATGATACCGATAATTATTCCTACGGGCATTGTGTTTTCGAAGCCTAAAATTGTGCCGAGGTCTGTCATAACAAGGCTCATTCCGCTTCCCATGATTATTGCACCGAGCGCACCGAGGATATATGCAAAGATGTTGGCAGGACGTTTTACCTTGGCGTCGAGCTGTCTGAGCGTATCCAGACTTGTTTGCTCTTTTTCTGTGTATTGTGTTCTGATCTTCTGTACGAGAAATTCGCGGTCGTTTGTGTTCATAATGTTTACCTCTTTCGTTTTATGTTGGCTATATTATAGCAAGCCGTTGTTTTTGAAAAATTAAAAAAATGTTTAAGTTTTATTAAAAATATTTGATTTAAGTAAAAAAGTACTGAAAAAAACAATATTTCAATAGATAAAGGACTGTTCGTATGGTATAATTGAAAAAAAAGGAGGCTTGGGAATATGTACAGATTGCTTACACGAGAGCAAATTTGCAAGGTAATAGAAGGTCGAGGCGCGGCGCATAGAGTGCCGACAAATTTCAATTTTTGGACATCAACGGACAGATTTGGTGAAAATGAAAACCGTGCGAAGCAGTTACTTGATAAATACCCCAATGATTTTGCCGCCTTCCCTATTGTAACAGCGCCGAATTATGATGGCGGAGACGGCTTTGGTCTTGTGAAAGAGCTTCCGCCGAGAG
Source organism: Oscillospiraceae bacterium (assembly GCA_015067075.1). Taxonomy (GTDB): domain Bacteria; phylum Bacillota; class Clostridia; order Oscillospirales; family SIG530; genus SIG530. The sequence goes on along the minus strand of SVND01000014.1, from coordinate 44,347 downwards.
ATGAAACAAAAAAAGGGCTTGATGCACAGATCATCATAGCCGATATGGACAGGCTCGAAGAGCTTATCAAATTTCCACCTGCTGATTTTGTTGACCACTCGCAGTATAATGCGCCCGATGATGGCAGATACAGAGTCGGGAGCTGGTGGTTTTGCTTTTTTGAAAGGCACTGGTCACTTCGCGGCATGGAAAATGCGCTGACGGATTTTTATGTTTATCCCGAGCAGACACATAAGCTTTACGGTATGCTGACCGACTATTATATTGAGGTGATGAAAATGGCGAAAAAGGTGTATAACCTTGACGGTGTTTTCACCAGCGATGATATAGGAATGCAAACGGGTACGTTTTTCTCCATGGAAATATTCCAAGAATTTTTCAAGCCGTATTACAAAAGGCTCATCGATGCAGCACACGAGCTTGGAATGCATTTTTGGCTTCACACCTGCGGTAATATTGAGATGTTTCTTGATGATTTCATCGAAATTGGACTTGACGTTATTCATCCTATCCAAAAGTATACGATGGATGAGCGTAAAATCGCAGAAAAATACGGGGATAAGATATGTATTTGGGCGGGATTTGACGTTCAGCAAACAATTCCTTACGGCACGACGGAGGATGTAAGAAAAGAAGTAAGATTCATGCTCGATACTTACTTCCGAAAAGAAGGCAGGCTTATCATGACCTTCGGAAACGGAATTACTGAGGATTGCCCTATCGACAGCTTTGAAGCGGTGCTCGATGAAACGTTTAATTACAGTAAAAAGCTTGCGGAAAAATAAAAAAACGCTTGCGAGAATCTACTCGCAAGCGTCAGTCTGTCGAAAAACGCCCATCACGCGAGAGCGATGGTGGGTGTTTTTCGACAGACTGAAAAGAGATAATTTTACTGACAGTAAAATTATCTCTTTTTTATTTACATTTTGTATAAAGTTATTTTGTCTGTGTTTGGTGTTTTTTTCGTAATTTTACGGGCGAGAAACCGGAATACTTATGAAAAAATTTGGTGAAAGAATTGGGTGTATCAAAACCGCACAGCTCGCTGATTTTTGAAACAGAAAAGGAAGAGTGGCACAAAAGGGAATAGGCTTTTTCGTAACGTAGCTTTTGTCGCTGTTGATAAGGTGAGATTCCGTATGCTTTTTTATATTCCCTGATGAAATGATCGGTGTTGTAATGTGCTGACTGAGCAAATTTTTTAATGGAAAACGACAATTCGGGGTGCTCTTCGATAAGCTCGTGAAGTGATGTGATAGACCTTACTAATTTGTTTTCTTTTGAAAAATCATCATTCAAGCTGTTAAATTCAAGCAAAATCGCACTAAGCCAAAGCTTTTGCTCATCTCGTGTAGCACTATTTTTAAATTTAGAAAATAATGAGCCCATAAAATGCGAGTGCATTACCTTATGTACACCGTTTACGTGGATAGGCAATTCCTCGAAATCGATACATCTTACTTGAAGCCATGTGTCTCCTTGAGTTCCGTGGACGGCTTCTCGATAATCAAGAAAGAAAATATCGCCTGCTGATAAATGATACCGCTGATTTCCTACTTTAAGTTCTCCTGTGCCGCCCCAGCATCCCCATATGGTGTATCCGGGATGTTTTAGTGGCTCTACGTGCCATGCCCAATTTGCTACACAATGCTCTCCGTATATCATACTTTATCCCTCTATGTCGATTTTGGAATACTTTTCGCTTTATTATACCATTGTTTTTTAAAAAATGTCAATATATAATATAATATAATAAACTAAAAGTTAAAGGAGTTTTTTCATATGAAAACATCGCAATTTATTCACAAAAAAGAAGGAGTGGTCGTTCACAACTGTCACGGTGGTGTAGGTCCTTTTGTTTTTTACGATATGATTGAAGAAGCGGATAAGATGTTTATTCGTTTTATTCACGATGATATAATTCCGCCAAAGTCGACTTTTGGATATCATCAACACAAGGAAGCTAATGAAGAGGAATGGTATTATTGTGTATCGGGCTCTGGAATTATGCAGCTTGATGGAGAAGAAATTCCGTTTAATCCCGGTGATATTTGTGTTTGCCGCACTAACGGCTGGCACGGACTTATCAATAACGGTACTGAAGATTTGAGAATTATCGTTATTTGTGCTTCAAGTATGGAGGAAAAATAAGATGAAAAAATTAAAGGCGGCAGTAATTGGCTTGACTGTGGGCGAAAGACATATAGTCGACTACCTTAAAAATCCTTCAATATATGAAATAATAATTTGTGATATCAACGAGGAGAAGCTTAACAAAATCGGAGATTTATATAGTATAAAAGGAAGATATACAGATTATAATCTCATGTTTAAAGAGGAAAAGCCTGATATTGTCAGTGTTTGCGTGTCGAATTTTCTTCACAAACAAGTATGTATAGATGCTTTCTCTGCAGGCGCGCATGTGCTTTGCGAAAAGCCTTTGGCAAGGACGGCGAAAGAGGGAGAAGAAATACAAAAGGCTGCTGAATTTTATAATAAAAAGCTTATGGTAAACTTTAATCGCCGCTATAATCCGGAATCGGTAGCTTTGAAAAAAGCGATTGATGAAGGTGTGCTGGGCGAAATTTACTATGCGACGACTTGTTGGAAGAGAACAAGAAATGTTCCGTGGTGGTATCCGCTTAACGATACAAAAGAAAAATGCGGTGGCGGAGCTTTTATTGATTTGGGTGTGCATATGCTTGATTTGTGTATGTGGCTTTGCGGATATCCTGAACCCGATAAGGTGTTGGGAAAGGTTTATCAAAAGGTTTCGCTGGATGAGGCGAAAAAGCGTGGATTCGAAAAGTTTGATGCGGAAGACATGGGTGTTGCCATGATTGCTATGAAAAACGGCATGACAATGAATGCGGAAATTTCATGGGCATCAAATCGCGAAGAGATGGATGATTATGTGGAGGTTCGTCTGTACGGAACAAAAGGCGGCGCGGTGATCAATGAGAAGGGATATATCTATGATACGGGACTTTTGATTGCGGATAAAGATGGAGTTCCCATTACTATGCCCTTGGAATTGAAAGATCAGGGAGAAACGGTCAGAGATGCTTTTGTTAGTGCAGTAATAAATGAAACGGAAGTTCCGTGTACTCCGAAGCAGGCAATCACCATATCAAAAATCATAGACGGTGTCTATGCGTCATCGAAACAAGATGATGCAATAAAGCTGTAAATTCGGTTGCATATTTTAAAAGCAGAAATAAAGACTATCGAAAGATAGTCTTTATTTCTGTCGAAAAAGTCACTCAAAGAAGTGGCTTTTTCGACAGACTGACGCTTGCGAGAATCTACTCGCAAGCGTTTTCATCTTTTATTCAAATAAAGCAGCGGATATCATTGCCAAATAGTTTTCCAACGGAATATACGGCGCTATGGAATTTCCAGAGCCGAGAGCGTAGCCTGTTTTTGCACTTTTGACCATGTTGCGGCAACGCTCATATATTTCGGCGGGAGTTTTTCTGTAGAGAAAATCTATGTCTATGCCGCCTAAGATCGCAAAGTGATCTTTGTATATTTCATAGGCTTGCTCTACGGGTAAAATGTTGTCCTCGTAGGAGTGCCTGCCGTCATATTGCATGACGTGGGCAATATCGTTTGCGACGTCGTCAAATTTTCCGCAAGAGTGAAGGCAGATCGGCTTGCCGTAGTCGTGGGCAAGCTCTGCAAATTTTTTATGCCACGGGAAGACTAAACGGCGCATTTGTTCAACGGACAGCATTGTTTGCGTGTTAAAGCCCCAATCGTCGTTGGACATGAGTGCACCGACAGCATCGTAGCCGACGGAGAGCTCGTAATATTTCAAAAGGCGTGAGCCGACTTCGTTGAACACTTGCTCGGCTAATTCAGGGTCGTCATAAAGCATGAAGCAGAGGTTTTCATAGCCGACAAGGCTTATTACGTTTTCCAAAAGTCCGCACGGACCGCAAATGATTATTTTCATGCCGTCGGGCATATATTTGCCTATCTCCGAAATACGGGAGTAATCAAACTTGGCAGGGTCTTGCCATTGGTAATTTTCAAAGCTTTTCCTGTCGTTTATGACAAAACCCTCGTTGAGAGAAAGCGTACTTTTCTCATCCTCTTTTTTTCTGTCGCTTGCGAAAGAAAAATCGCTGCCGTGAAAGCAGGTAAAGTCGTATCCGCACAGGTGAAAAGTATCGGTAAGCCTTTTAAGATATTTGATGACGTCAGACCCTGTATAGCTTTTTTCTGCGGTAAAAGCATCCATAACGGCTTGACTGAGCATAAACTCAAAAAGCGTGGGTCTATCGGGAGCTTGTTTTTTGAGAATTTTAATTATGTTTTCAAAGTTGGGCATACGGGAAAGTGAATGATAAGCTCTTACATCGAGAAAGCTTTCGTTAAAAACCATTTGCGTGCCTCCTTAACTCGTTTTCTGTATTATATATCAAAACGAGGAGAAAAGCACGCACTTTTTAATAATTAAACCAAACAAGTGGCTTTTTGCGAATGAAAATGTATTATTGCGAAGCTATTTATTCAGCAGCCAGATCGCGAAGTTCAAGTACCCTGCAAAAGCAACCCAAAGCGCATAAGGAATTTGCAGATATGCGGCAATGGATTTTATGCGGCGGTATAGAATAATTGTATAAATAACGAGAAACAGCAAAAGTAAAAGCCAAATGAAAGAGAAAAGAAAAGCGCGGAAATTAAAGAAAAGAATGCTCCAGAGAAAATTTACAAAAAGGCTTGCACTGTATATTCGAAGAGAACGTGTGGCGATGACGGGCTTTTTGTTGCGGTTTATATAGATGATAGCGGCGCTGATACCCATCAGGATATAAAGTATTGTCCAAACGATAGGAAATAAAATTGCGGGCGGCGCAAGAGGCGGCTGTATAAGCTCGCTGTAAATATCCATATTGTTTCTCGTTAAAAATGCGGCGAGCCCTCCTACCGCAAGCGGAATAAGAATAGAGATAACATATGGTTTGATTTTTTTCCACATAAAAAGACCACCTTTGTGTTTTTTAATATTATATGCATCCTGTTTTGCAATATTCATAATTTAAAGCTTGAATTACATATAATTATATTATATAATATATATACCTTATTATATATGTGTTTCGAAAAAAGGCAAAAATATGCCGAAAAAATTTTTTAAAAAATTTAAAAATAATGCTTGACAAGGCGACATATATATGATATAATAGCCAAGCGTGATTGTTGCGATGATGCGGGAGGTTGCCGGGAAACCGGGTAATTTCCGCGGAGTAAGTCCGATTTTAAATTGGGCGGTCCAATTGAAGCACGAAACACGGGATTTATTCCGTGGGAATGCTGTGGTCTGATGCTTTGACGGCAGTACGTAGTAAGTTCGCAGATATCTGCGGCGCGTATGATGAGCGGGTGTCGGTTTTATTCCGGATAAAACCATACCTTATCCGGCTTTTTTATGCCGAAAAAAAGAAACGCACGGCTAAGTGTTCAATAATAGGAATGCCAAACCAAAATTGCAGCCGCTGACAAAGAGCGGTAGCGACAAATTTTAAGGAGGCGAAAAGCGAAAATGGCACAACAGAAAATGAGAATCAGGCTTAAGGCTTACGATCATTCCTTGATCGACCAGTCAGCTGCGAAAATCGTTGAAACTGCAAAGAGAACAGGCTCCAAGGTATCGGGTCCCATACCCCTTCCCACAGATAAGGAGATCATCACGATCCTCCGCGCCGTTCACAAATATAAGGATTCCCGTGAGCAGTTTGAAATGAGAACTCATAAGAGACTTATCGACATTCTCCAGCCGACAGCAAAGACGGTTGAAGCTCTTACAAGTCTCGAACTTCCCGCCGGTGTTGAAATCGAAATCAAGCTGTAAGCTGATTTTGTGTCATTGGCAGGTCATGTTGACGAAAGGTCAACCAATAACCATACTAGGAGGAAAACAGTAAATGAAAGGTATTATCGGTAAGAAGATCGGTATGTCACAGATCTTCGACGAAGTAGGGAATGTTGTCCCTGTAACAATTATTGAGGCAGGTCCGTGCGTAGTAATGCAGAAGAAGACAGCCGAAAGCGACGGCTACAAGGCCGTAAAGCTCGGTTTTTCCGATGTAAAGCCCGCTCGTATGAACAAGCCTGACAAGGGACAGTTTGATAAAGCTGAGCTTCCCTACAAAAAGCACATTAAAGAATTTGATTTCGATAACTTCGACGAACTTAACGTTGGCGATATAATCAAAGCTGACATCTTCGCAGCAGGCGATAAGATTGATGTAACCGGAACATCAAAAGGTAAAGGATACGCCGGTGTTGTTAAGAGATGGAACACTCACATGCAGCAGCATACACACGGTGTTGGCCCTGTTCACAGAAGCGTTGGCTCCATGGGTGCTAATACAGACCCGTCAAGAGTTATGCCCGGCAAGAAGATGCCCGGTCAGCTCGGTAACGAACAGGTTACAATAATGAATCTTGACATTGTTAAGATCGATGCAGAAAATAATCTGATCGCCGTAAAGGGCGCTATCCCGGGCCCGAAGCGCGGTGTTGTCTATATCAGAACAAGCCTGAAGAAATAATGCAGAAGGACGAAAGGAGGAAATACCATGCCTAAAACAGCGCTGTACAATATGAAAGGCGAAACAATCGGACAAGTTGAGCTTTCCGATGTAGTTTTCGGTGCGGAAGTAAACGAAGCCGTCCTTCATCAGGCGGTAAAGGTTTATCTCGCAAACCAGAGACAGGGTACACAGAGCACCCTTACTCGCACAGAAGTTTCCGGCGGCGGACGCAAGCCCTGGAGACAAAAAGGAACAGGTCATGCCCGTCAGGGTTCGACTCGTGCTCCCCAGTGGACGCACGGCGGAATCGCACTCGGCCCCAAGCCGCGTGATTATCGCATCACAATGAACAAGAAGGTCAGAAGACTTGCTCTCATTTCCGCTCTTTCCGCAAAGGTTAAGGCGGAGGAGATCAAAGTAGTTGACGCTATCACTCTTGACGAGATCAAGACGAAGAAGATCGTCGAGATGCTCAAGGCTCTCAGCGTAAACGGCAAAACACTTATCGTTATGCCGCAGGTAGATGAAAAGGTAGTTGCAAGCGCAAGAAATATCGAAGGCGTTAAGACAACTCTTTCCACCACACTCAACGTATATGACATTCTCAACTGTGACAATTTTGTAATTGTTAAGGATGCGGTTGCCAATATTGAGGAGGTGTACGCATAATGAAAAGCCTGTACGATATTATTCTTACTCCGGTCATCACCGAAGCAAGCATGGACGGAATAGCAAACAAGGTCTACACATTCAAGGTTGCTGTAAACGCAAACAAGACCGAGATAAAGAAGGCTGTTGAAACGATTTTCGGCGTTAAGGTTGAAAAGGTCAACACACTTCGCTATGACGGCAAACAGAAGAGAGTCGGCGTTCACGTCGGCAAAACATCCAGCTACAAGAAGGCTGTCGTTACGCTTACAGAGGACTCTAAGGCAATTGAGTTCTTTAACGGAATGATATAAGCTATCTCAAAGGAAGGAGACAAAACAATGGCTATAAAAGCATATAAGCCGACTTCTCCGGCGAGAAGACAAATGACAGTTACAGACTATTCCGGTCTTACAAAGAAGAAGCCCGAAAAGAGCCTTCTTACTACTGTCAAGAAGAACGCCGGTCGAAACAGCTACGGCAGAATCACCGTTCGTCATCAGGGCGGCGGCAACAAGAAAAAGTACAGAATCATAGATTTCAAGCGCAATAAGTTCGGTAAGGCAACTGTTATCGCTATCGAATACGATCCGAACAGAACTGCACACATCGCTTTGCTTCAGTATGAAGACGGCGAAAAGAGATATATTTTGGCACCTAACGGTCTTGCGGTAGGCGATATCGTTGAAGCCGGTCCTGACGCTGATATTAAGAAGGGCAACGCTCTTCCCATCGAAAATATCCCTGTCGGTACAGTTATCCACAATATCGAGCTTTATCCCGGTAAGGGCGCACAGCTTGTTCGCTCCGCCGGCAACGCAGCTCAGCTCATGGCTAAGGAAAATGGCTATGCACAGGTAAGACTTCCCTCCAACGAAATGCGCCTTATCAGACTCAACTGCATGGCGACGATTGGTGAAGTCGGAAACATCGATCATGAAAACGTATCTATCGGTAAAGCAGGACGTAAGCGTCATATGGGTATCCGCCCGACAGTTCGCGGTTCTGTTATGAACCCGTGTGACCACCCCCACGGTGGTGGTGAAGGCAAGTCTCCCATCGGACGTCCCGGCCCGGTATCTCCCTGGGGTAAGCCGACACTTGGTTATAAGACACGTTCCAAGAAAGCTAAGAGCAATAAGTTTATCGTTAAGAGAAGAAACGGCAAATAAGCCGGATCAGCCGAAAGGAGGCAAAATAAATGGGCAGAAGCGTAAAGAAGGGACCTTTTGTGGCCCCCGAGCTTTTGAAAAGAGTGCGTGAGCTCAACGCAACAGGCGAAAAGAAAGTTCTTAAGACCTGGTCGAGAGCTTCTACAATATTCCCCGATTTTGTGGGTCATACAATCGCTGTCCATGACGGCAGAAAGCATGTGCCCGTATACGTTACAGAAGATATGGTAGGACACAGACTCGGCGAGTTTGCTCCGACGAGAACATTTAAAGGCCATACAAATTCTAAGTCTAAATAACAGGTACAAGGAGGAAATAAGCAATGGAAGCAAAAGCATATCTTAAATATGCTCGCATTTCGCCGCGAAAGGTTTCAATTGTTGCTGATCTCATCAGAAACAAGCCGGCGACGGTCGCTATGGGTATACTCAAGAATACCCCGAAATCGGCCTCCGAATACCTTGTAAAGCTTTTGAAGTCTGCAATGGCAAACGCTGAACACAACTTCAGCATGGATAAGGAAAAGCTTTATGTATCGGAGATCTTCGTATGCCCCGGCCCCACACTCAAGAGAGTTATGCCGAGAGCGCGCGGAAGTGCAAACAGAATTCTTAAGAGAACATCCCACGTTACTATCACATTAAAGGAAAAGGAATAATCAGCAAAGGAGGAACAATATGGGACAGAAAGTTAATCCCCACGGCTTAAGAGTTGGTGTAATTAAAGATTGGGATTCCCGCTGGTTTGCTAATGATTCGGACTTCGGTGATCTTCTTGTAGAAGACTATAAGATCCGTAATTTCATTAAGAAACAGTCCAAGGGCGCGGGTGTTCCTAAGGTTGAAATCGAGCGAGACAGCTCAAGAATAAAAGTATTTATCCACTGTGCAAAGCCCGGTCTTATCATCGGACGCGGCGGCACAGAGATAGAAAAGCTTCGCATGAGCATTCAGAAGCTTGTTAACAAGCCTGTGCTTGTAAACATTGTTCAGATCAAGGATGCTGACCTCAACGCAACGCTCGTTGCCGAAAACATTGCAGCTCAGCTTGAGAAGAGAATTTCTTTCAGAAGAGCTATGAAGCAGTCCATCGACAGAACAATGAAGCTTGGCGCTAAGGGTATCAAGGTTAATGTATCCGGTCGTCTTGGCGGCGCTGAAATCGCAAGAAGCGAGCATTATCACGAGGGAACGATTCCTCTTCAGACATTGAGAGCCGACATTGATTACGGCTTTGCAGAAGCACACACAACCTATGGTAGAATAGGTATAAAGGTTTGGATTTATACCGGAGAGGTTCTCAACGAAGTAAAAAGAGCGCCTCGTAAGGAAGGAGGCAACCGCTAATGTTGATGCCTAACGGAAAAATCAAGTATCGTCGTGTCCATAGAGGACGCATGAAGGGTAAAGCAACAAGAGGTAATGTTGTTAACCAGGGTCAGTACGGCTTGGTAGCACTTGAACCTGCATGGGTCAAGAGCAACCAGATCGAAGCTGCTCGTATCGCTCTGACACGTTTCATTAAAAGAGGCGGTCAGGTTTGGATCAAAATATTCCCCGACAAACCGGTAACACAGAAGCCGGCTGAAACTCGAATGGGTTCCGGTAAAGGTTCTCCCGAATATTGGGTAGCAGTAGTAAAACCGGGCAGAGTTCTCTTTGAAATCGCGGGAGTTGACGAAGAAGTTGCACGCGAAGCTATGCGTCTTGCTATGCACAAGCTTCCCCTTAAGTGCAAATTCGTTAAGAGAGAAGAGGAGGTCGAAGCATAATGTTAAAGGCAAGTGCAGTCAGAGAAATGACTACAGAAGAACTTAATAATAAGCTTGCAGATCTCAAAAATGAGCTTTTCAATCTCAGATTCCAGCATTCCACAAGCCAGCTCGACAATCCCATGAGAATAGTCGAGGTCAAGAAGGATATTGCTCGTATCAAGACCATTCTTAGAGAAAAGGAGCTGACAGCGAACAAGTAATGTTCGCTGACGGAAAGGAGGAACACCTGTGGACGAAGCAAGAAATTTTAGAAAAACAAGAGTAGGCAAGGTCATCAGCGACAAGATGGACAAGACTATCGTTGTTGCTATTGAAGACAGTGTTAAGCATCCTCTTTACAAGAAAGTTGTAAAGAGAACATATAAATTGAAAGCCCACGACGAAAACAATGAGTGCAACATCGGCGATAAGGTTGAGGTTATGGAAACAAGACCTCTTTCCAAGGATAAGAGATGGCGCCTTGTTCAGATCGTTGAAAAGGCAAAGTAAGGAAACCGGGAGGAGGATAAACTGTGGTACAACAGCAGACATATCTTAAAGTCGCCGATAATACAGGCGCTAAGGAGATCATGTGCATCAGAGTTCTCGGCGGTTCCGGAAGGAAATATGCCAATATCGGCGATGTAATCGTGGCGTCCGTCAAGAAGGCAACACCTAACGGAGTTGTCAAGAAAGGCGAAGTCGTAAAAGCGGTTATCGTTCGTTCTGCAAAGGGACTCAGACGCGCAGACGGCTCATATATTAAATTTGACGAAAATGCGGCAGTCATCATCAAAGAGGACAAGACTCCTCGCGGCACACGTATTTTCGGACCCGTAGCGAGAGAATTGCGAGACAAAGAGTATCTCAAGATTTTATCTCTTGCTCCGGAAGTACTGTGAGCGGAGGTGTCATGATGAATAAACTTCATGTAAAAAAAGGCGATAACGTAATCGTTCTTTCCGGCAAGGACAAGGGCAAAGAAGGAAAGGTCCTTGAAGTTGCACCGAAGGAAGGCAAGGTTATCGTAGAAAAGATAAACATTGTTAAAAAGCACGTAAAGCCCCGTAGACAGGGTGACATGGGCGGCATAATCGAAGCTGAAGGCGCTTTGTACGCATGCAAAGTACAGCTCGTTTGCCCCAAGTGCAAAAAGGGTACAAGAGCCGGCTACAAGGTATTGGAAGACGGCAAAAAAGTAAGAGTTTGCAAGCACTGCAACGAAAGCTTTTAATTGCGGAAGGAGGAAGCAAAAATGACACGAATGAAACAAAAATACGTATCCGAGGTTGCTCCTGCGCTTATGAAGAAGTTCGGCTATAAAAGCCCGATGCAGATTCCCAAGCTCGACAAGGTTGTTGTAAACGTAGCATGCGGCGAAGCTAAGGATAATTCCAAGATAATCGACGCAGTTATCACTGACCTTACAACGATTACAGGACAGAAGCCCATCGTCTGCAACGCTAAGAAGGCTGTTGCAAACTTCAAGATCCGTCAGGGTATGGCGGTTGGTGTCAAGGTAACACTCAGAGGCGACAAGATGTATGAATTCGTTGATAGACTTTTCAACGTTGCACTCCCGCGTGTTCGCGACTTCCGTGGAATCAACGGAAACGCATTTGACGGAAGAGGAAACTATTCCATGGGCCTGAAGGAACAGCTTATATTCCCCGAAATCGAATACGATAAAATCGACAAGATCCGCGGTATGGATATCAGCTTCACAACGACAGCAAAGACAGACGAAGAAGCCAAAGAGCTTTTAACGCTTCTCGGCGCGCCGTTTGCGAAGTAAGGAGGAAATAAGATGGCAAAGAAATCCATGATATTGAAGCAGCAGAGAGAACCCAAGTTCTCTACTCGCTACTATAACAGATGCAAGATATGCGGAAGACCTCATGCTTATCTTCGTAAGTTCGGCGTATGCCGCATTTGCTTCAGAGAGCTTGCATACAAGGGTCAGATTCCGGGTGTCAAGAAAGCAAGCTGGTAAATGCCGCATTGAATTTAAAAGGAGGTAAGACGAATGCAGATCACGGATCCTATCGCGGATATGCTTACTAGAATCAGAAATGCAAATTCAGCAAAGCATCCGAGTGTAGATATTCCGGCTTCCAACATGAAGAAGGCTATCGCTGACATTCTTGTGGAAGAAGGCTTTATAAAGAGCTATCAGCTCATTGAAGATGATAAGCAGGGCACGATCAGAGTGTTCCTGAAGTACGGTGCAAATAAATCGAGAGTTTTACAGGGCTTACGCAGAGTCTCCAAGCCCGGTCTCCGCATTTATTCAAGCAGCGAAGACATGCCGCAGGTTATGCGCGGTATAGGTGTTGCTATCGTGTCAACATCTAAGGGAATCATTACGGATAAGCAGGCAAGACAGCAGAACATCGGCGGAGAAGTTCTTGCCTTTGTATGGTAGGAGGTACACGCATATGTCACGTATAGGCAGAATGCCCATCACGGTACCGGCAGGCGTTGACTTCAAACTTGACGAAGCAACGAACACCGTTTCGGTGAAGGGCCCCAAGGGCACTCTTACCCAGCAGATGCACCCGTCCATGAAGATCAGCATCGACGGTAACACAGTTCTGGTTGAGCGTCCGGATGATAATAAAGAAAACAGATCTCTCCACGGTTTGACAAGAACGCTTGTCAACAACATGGTAGTAGGCGTTTCCACAGGATTCAAGAAGGAGCTTGAGGTAAACGGCGTTGGTTACAGAGTTCAGATGCAGGGCAATCAGCTCGTTATGAACCTTGGCTTCTCTCACCAGGTTGTTTATGGACCGATTGAAGGAGTAACAATCGAAACACCTCAGCCCAACAAGATCGTTGTCTCCGGCTGCGACAAGCAGATAGTCGGTCAGGCAGCAGCGGAAATCCGCGAGAAGAGACCTCCGGAACCGTATAAGGGCAAGGGTATCAAGTACGTTACTGAGACAATCAGACGTAAAGAAGGCAAAGCCGGTAAGGCCAAGAAATAAAGGAAGGAGTGAGAAGAATTGGTTTCAAGAAAAGATAGCAATAAGGCAAGACTTCACAGACATACGAGAGTTCGTGGTAAGATTTCCGGTACTGCTGAACGTCCGCGTCTTGCAGTTTACCGCTCTTTGAACAATATCTATGCACAGCTTATTGACGACGTAAACGGAGTCACATTGGCAGCAGCTTCCACTCTCGATAAAGATTTCGACGGTTACGGTGGAAACAAAGAAGCGGCTAAGAAGGTCGGACTTGCAATCGCTAAGAAGGCAGCAGACAAGCAGATCACAGAAGTCGTTTTTGACAGAGGCGGATATATCTATCACGGTCGTGTTATGCAGCTTGCAGAGGGCGCACGTGAAGGCGGATTAAAGTTCTAAGGTTAAGGAGGATCAACATGGCAGAAAAAATCGATGCCGCAACACTCGACTTAAAAGAGAATTTAGTTTGCGTTAACCGTGTTTCTAAGACTGTCAAGGGCGGACGTGTAATGAAGTTCTCCGCATTAATGGTCGTTGGTGACGGTAATGGTCATGTAGGCTTCGGACTTGGCAAGGCTGCTGAAGTTCCGGAAGCTATTCGCAAGGCGATTGAAGACGCAAAGAAGAATATTATCAAAGTATCGCTCAAGGGAACAACAATACCGCATGAAGTAACCGGTGCATTTTGCGCAAGCCGTATTCTCATGAAGCCGGCAGCTCCCGGTACCGGTGTTATCGCCGGCGGTGCTGTCCGTGCGGTTCTTGAAGCAGCAGGAATTAAGGACATTCGTACAAAGTCCCTTCGTTCCAACAACAACTGCAACGTAGTTAACGCTACGATCAGAGGACTTGCTTCTCTCAGAACATATGAAGAGACAGCTAAGCTGCGCGGCAAGGTACTTGCAACGGCAGAAGTCCCCACAGAGCAGGAATAAGGGGAGGAAAACAGAATGTCTTTGAAAGTAACACTGACAAAGAGTCTTATCGGCAGAAAGGCTAGCCACATTGCAACAGCAAAGTCTATGAAGCTTTTCAAGATCGGTGACGTATCGATTCAGCCCGATAATGCTCCCACAAAGGGCAAGATAGCAGAGATTTCTTACCTTATTGAAGTTGAAGAAGTCAAGTAAGGAGGTGTCAAAAATGAAACTTTATGAATTGTCACCCGCTGAAGGTTCCGTTAAGGACGTAAAGCGGAAGGGTAGAGGTATTGGCTCCGGAAACGGAAAGACAGCCGGTAAAGGACATAAGGGTCAGAACGCACGCTCCGGCGGTGGCGTAAGACCGGGATTTGAAGGCGGTCAGATGCCGTTGCAGAGAAGACTCCCCAAGCGTGGATTCAAGAACATTTTTGCCAAGAAATATGCAATTATCAACCTTTGCGATTTGAATAAATTTGACGCAAACGCGGTTGTAGACGCAGAAGCATTACTCAATGCAGGCGTAATCAAAGAGGCATATGACGGTGTAAGAGTTCTCGCTAACGGCGAGCTTACAAAACCGTTGACGGTTAAAGCAGCCGGTTTTTCCGCCTCGGCAACACAGAAAATCGAGGCTGCCGGCGGAAAGGCTGAGGTGATATAAGTGTTAAAAATCATTCGCAACGCATGGAGCATTCCGGAATTGCGCAAAAAGTTGCTCTTTACACTTCTTGTTGTCGTAGTTTTCCGTTTAGGCTCTTTCATCCCGGTACCGTTCGTAAACCTTGATGCAATCGGTTCTCTTGCCGGTTTGGCAGGTTCGGGCTTGTTTGCATATCTCGATATGTTCAGCGGCGGCGCGTTTTCACAGGGCACACTGTTTGCGATGAGTATATCACCGTATATTAACGCATCTATTATCATGCAGCTTCTTGCTGTTGGTATTCCCGCACTTGAAAGACTTTCCAAGGAGCCGGACGGACAGAAGAAGATCGGTCAGATAACAAGATACCTTGCTGTGGGCCTCGGTGTCATCCAGGGCTTCGGCTACTACACGATCCTCAACAGATACAATCTTCTTGAGGTTGCAAACGTATTCGCGGCAATCGTTATAATTGCCACATTCTCAGCTGGTGCCGCTATCATCATGTGGCTCGGCGAGCAGGTAAACGAAAAGGGTATCGGCAATGGTATCTCTATGATTCTTTTTGCAGGTATCATCTCCAGAATCCCCTCCGCTATCGTAAGCATGGTAAACACATTTATCATCAGCGAAGGCTTCAATATCGTTAACTACCTGCTTCTGCTCCTCATCCTTGTTGTAACATTTGCTATGATCGTTTTCATCGTATTCATGACGAATGCAGAAAGACGTATCCCGGTACAATATTCCAAGAAGGTTGTCGGCCGCAAGATGTACGGCGGACAGAGCAGCTTTATTCCCATCAAGGTTAACAACACAGGCGTTATGCCCATCATCTTCGCAGGTACATTCCTTGCGATCCCCAGCACGATTGCCGCTTTCCTTGCACAGGGCAACGGCTTCAGAGCTTGGGTTGAGAACAACTTTGCTCCGAACTCTCCCCTTTATGCAGTTATCTACTTCATTTTGATAATCGCATTCGCATTCTTCTATATTGCAATTTCCGTCAACCCTGTTGAAATGGCAAACAATATAAAGAGCAGCGGTGGATTTGTTCCCGGCATTCGTCCCGGTAAGCCGACTTCGGACTTCATCAAGAAGATCCTTTACAGAGTAACAGTTATCGGTGCGTTGTTCCTCGGCATAATCGCTATCGTTCCTACAATTATTTCCCTTTTCAGCGACAAGCTTGCAGGCTTCTCGCTCGGTGGTACTTCCATCCTCATCGTAATCGGTGTTGCTCTTGAAACAGTAAGAGCTCTCGAATCTCAGATGTTGATGCGTCACTATAAGGGATTCTTAGAATAAAAAGGTCAGTCAAATGAAGATCATATTATTCGGTGCGCCCGGTGCAGGGAAGGGCACACAGGCTGAAAAAATAGCCCAAAAATATAATATTCCCACGATTTCTACAGGTAATATCATCAGAGAAGCAATCAAGCAGGGAACCGAAACAGGTCTTATGGCAAAAAGCTATACAGACAACGGCAAGCTCGTTCCCGATGAAGTTGTTATCGGCATTATAAAAGAGCGCCTTGCACAGGCAGACTGTGCTGACGGATTTTTGCTTGATGGCTTCCCGCGTACGATTCCGCAAGCCGAAGCGCTTGATGCGCTTGGTTTCGGTATAGACACGGTGCTCGATATAGATGTTGACGACGAGGATATTGTTGCTCGTATGTCAGGCAGACGCGTTTGCCCCACATGCGGCAACAGCTATCACGTTAAAAACAATCCTTCAAAGGATGGCAAGACCTGCGACGGCTGTGGTACAGAGCTTGTCACTCGTAAAGATGACATGCCGGAAACTGTTCTCGAAAGATTACAGGTATTCCACACGCAGACGGAGCCTCTTAAGGAGTATTACGGTAAGGCAGGTAAGCTTGTTACTGTAAACGGACGCCGTTCCGTGGCAGAAACCACAGAAGAGATTTTTGCCGCGTTAGAGGAGCGCAAATGATAATACTGAAAAATTCCGGGCAGCTTGCAATAATGCGAAAAGCAGGTAGAATTACAGGCGACGCGTTGCGCCTTGCGCAAGAGCGCATAAAACCCGGTATGACAACTAAAGAGTTAGATACCATTATCGAGAAATACATCCGATCAAAAGGTGCAAAACCCTCTTTTCTCGGATACGGCGGCTTTAAAGGCTCCGCATGTATATCTATCAATGAACAGGTTATCCACGGGATACCGTCTGCGAAGACGGTAATCCGTGAGGGTGACTTGGTAAAGGTTGATGTTGGCGCATTTTTAGACGGCTACCATTCAGATGCTGCCCGCACATTTGCAGTTGGCAAGGTGGATGAGCTGTCGGAGCGCTTGATGAAAACTGCGGAACGAGCCTTCTATGAAGGAATGAAAGCGGCTGTAGTCGGAAACAGGATCGGAGATGTAGCTAACGCCGTTCAAAGAACGGTTGAGGCTGAAGGCTTTTCCGTCGTGACCGAATATACAGGTCACGGTGTAGGGCAAGAGCTTCACGAACAACCAAGTGTGCCAAACTACGGAGAACCGGGACATGGATGCAGACTGTGTGAAGGCATGACCATTGCGATAGAACCCATGATAAATGCGGGAACATCGCACGTGATGAGGCTTTCCGACGGCTGGACAGTCCTGACTCGTGACATGAAGCGCTCAGCGCATTATGAAAACACGATTGCTATAACCAAAAACGGTCCTGTAATCCTTACGGCACCAACAGCGGAGGATTAGTCGAATGGAAATATCCAGTGGCTGTATTGTAACCGCGACAGCGGGACGAGACAGCGGAAAGCTTTTTGCGGTGATAAGCGTCGAAAACGGCTTTGCCGACATTGTTGACGGCAAGGGACGGCGAGTTGAAAAACCGAAGCACAAAAAGCTAAAGCATCTGAAGCTGATATATCCTGCGGAAATGCTTTATGAAAAAAGCGAAAGAACTGCAGATAAGCTCATAACAGGTGCTCAAGTAACGAATTCAGAGGTAAGAAAGCTGTTATTCAGCATAAGGTCGGAAATATCCGATACGGAAGTTGCCGACGAGTTAGCGTAAACAGGGAGGTATTTGTTTGGCTAAAGACGATGTAATCGAAATGGAAGGTACAGTAACTGAAGCGTTGCCCGGTGCGGTTTTCAGAGTCGAGCTTCAAAACGGCTTTAAGATCATCGCACACATATCAGGCAAACTCAGGCAGAACTATATCAAGATTTTGCCGGGCGATAAAGTAACGGTTGAATTATCACCGTATGATTTAACAAAAGGCAGAATTACATGGCGAGCAAAATAGTGCATTTTGCAGGAAAGGATGACTACAATGAAAGTTAAACCGTCTGTCAAGAAAATGTGCGATAGCTGCAAGGTCATCAAGAGAAAGGGCAAGGTCATGATTATCTGCCCTGTAGACCCGAAGCATAAGCAGAGACAGGGATAACCTATAAACAGGAGGTGCAGTAACAAATGGCAAGAATAGCCGGTGTTGACCTGCCGAAAGAGAAACGCGTAGAGATCGGTCTTACCTACATCTACGGTATTGGCAGAACAACAGCAAACCAGATTTTAAAGGCAACTAACATCAATCCTGACACAAGAGTAAAGGATCTTACAAACGACGAAGTATCGCGTCTTCGTGACTGCCTCGACACATATCAGGTTGAAGGTGATCTCAGAAGAGCGGTAGCGCTCGATATAAAGCGTCTTGTTGAAATCGGCTGCTACAGAGGTGTACGCCATAGAAAGGGCTTACCTGTACGTGGACAGAGAACAAAGACAAACGCAAGAACAAGAAAAGGTCCGAAGAAGACCATTGCTAACAAGAAGAAGTAAGGAGGTAAGCATATTATGGCAAAAGCAGCAAGCGCAAAGAAAACGGCAGTTAAAAGACGCCGCGAGCGCAAGAATATTGAACGTGGCGCTGTTCATATCCGTTCCACATTCAATAACACAATTGTAACAATTACAGACACGGCCGGAAATGCTATTTCCTGGGCTTCCGCAGGTGGCTTGGGCTTCAGAGGCTCCAAGAAATCCACTCCGTTCGCAGCACAGATGGCTGCAGAGACAGCATCTAAGGCAGCAATGGAACACGGCCTTAAGACAGTAGAAGTATACGTTAAGGGACCGGGTCAGGGCCGTGAAGCAGCTATTAGAGCTCTTCAGGGTGCTGGACTTGAAGTAAGTCTTATCAAAGACGTAACACCCATCCCGCACAACGGCTGCCGTCCTCCGAAGAGAAGACGTGTCTAAGTCGAAGGTTATAGAAAGGAAACAGGTGTAATAATATGGCCAGATATACCGGTGCGGTATGCAAGCTTTGCCGTAGAGAAGGCACAAAGCTTTTCTTAAAGGGCGATCGTTGCTATACCGATAAATGTGCAATTACAAAGAGAGCCTTTGCTCCCGGTCAGCATGGACAGAGCAGAAAAAAGGTTTCTGAATACGGCACACAGCTTCGTGAGAAGCAGAAGACAAGAAGATATTACGGCGTTCTTGAAAGCCAGTTCGCAAAGTATTTCGATATGGCTGAAAAGATGCCCGGCGTAACAGGTGAAAACCTTATCCAGCTTCTTGAAAGAAGACTTGACAACGTAGTAGCTCGCTTGGGCTTCGCAATGTCCAGACCTGAAGCAAGACAGCTTGTTACCCATAGACATTTCACAGTTAACGGCAGAATCGTAAACATTCCTTCCTACATTCTCAAGGTCGGCGATGTTATTGCTGTTAAGGATAAGAGCAGACAGTCTGAAAAGATAAAGGCTGTTGTTGAGGCTAATGCATCGAAGCCTATTGCAAAGTGGCTTGACCTTGATAAGGATAAGCTTGAAGCAAGGGTTATCGCGCTGCCGACAAAGGAAGATATAGAACTTCCCATCGAAGAGCATCTCATCGTCGAGTTGTACTCCAAATAAGAAGCTCATCAGGTGGACATACACCCTCACAGCACAAAAGATCAGATGTCGAGAGTCCGACAGGCTGCATAAAGCTACAGCTTGTTGGCAAAGAAGTCTTATAGCTTAAAAAGAAACAGCTATGTTGACCGAAAAAGGAGGGTACGCTATTTATGATAGTCATAGAGAAACCGCATATAGAGGTCGTAAATCTCACAGAAGATAACACTTACGGCAGATTTGTCGTCGAGCCCCTTGAGCGTGGCTATGGTGCTACGCTTGGCAACTCGCTTCGTCGAATTTTGCTCTCCTCATTACCCGGTGTTGCAGTTACAGCGATCAAGATTGATGGCGTGCAGCATGAGTTTTCCACCATTCCCGGTGTAAAAGAGGATGTTACTGAGATTGTCCTTAACATGAAGAGCTTGATTGCAAAGCTCTACAGTGAAGGAGCAAAGACCGTTTATATTTCGGCACAAGGTCCGTGTGAAGTAACCGCGGCTGATATTAAGGCTGACGGCGAGGTTGAAATTCTTAACCCTGAGCTTCACATAGCCACATTGAACGAGGACGCACAGTTCTACATGGAGATAACCTTAGGACATGGCAGAGGCTATGCTCTTGCGGAAAAGAACAAAGCAGCTATGCAGCCTGTTATAGGTGTCATTCCTACGGATTCTATCTTCACACCTGTGCTGAAGGTAAATTATACCGTTGAAAACACACGTGTAGGTAATGTTACTGACCTTGACAAGCTTACGCTTGACGTGTGGACAAACGGCATAATCAGCGCAAAGGAATCGGTGTCACTCGCAGCCAAGATTCTCAACGAGCATCTCAAGCTCTTCATCGACTTGTCCGATGAGACAGATGATGTAGAGATCATGGTGGAAAAAGATCAAGCAAAGACAGATAAGGTTCTTGAGATGACCATTGAGGAGCTTGACCTTTCGGTTCGTTCCTTCAATTGCTTGAAGAGAGCCGGTATCAATACCGTTGAAGATTTGATAAACAAAAACGAAGAAGATATGATGAAGGTAAGAAACCTCGGCAGAAAGTCGCTTGAAGAAGTTATCAACAAGCTTCACAGCTTAGGTCAGTCTCTCAAGAAAGAAGACGAATAATCATATCTTGACCTTAATCAGGTAAAAGGAGGTAAATCAAAATGCCGGGCACACGTAAATTAGGCAGACCGACCGATCATCGCCGTGCGATGCTTCGCGCTCTGGTAACCTATCTTTTGGAAAAAGGCACGATAGAAACTACAGTTTACCGTGCAAAAGAGGTTCGCGCTATTGCCGATAAGATGATCACACTTGGCAAAACGAATACTCTTGCCGCAAAGAGACAAGCAATGGCTTTCATTACAAAAGAAGATGTTGTAAAGAAGCTTTTTGACGAAATCGCTCCGAAGTACGCTGACAGACAGGGCGGATATACACAGATATTCAAGACCGGTCCGCGTCGCGGAGATGCTGCTGAAATGGCAATCATCAAATTGATATAACAATTTATGATTAAACAGAGGACTGCTGCTTAAATGCGGCAGTCTTTTTTCATATAAAAAGAACGAAACGCAAGCCGCAATAAAAAAATAATAAAAAATTTTATTATACCTATTGCCAAAACGAGAAAAATAAAGTATAATACATATATTATAAAGTTGGAGGTGAGTCGGTTTGGACAAGCCCTTCAGATATGAACGCAAATACTTAATTTCCACAAAGGATTACCACGAGATACGTTCAAGGCTGAAGAAAATCGTTGATTTGGATAAAAACGCAGGCGAAAAAGGAGAATATTTTATCCGAAGCCTTTATTTTGACGATATAAATGATACTGCATACGCTGAAAAGCTTGACGGCAGGTGCGAAAAGGAAAAATTCCGTATCCGCATTTATAATTGCAGCGACAAGGTCATTAAGCTTGAAAAAAAGGAAAAAGCCGGTTTTTATAACGCTAAAGCGTCTGAAACCATCGACCTCGAAACTTGCAGGGCATTGATTGCAGGCCGTCCCGAGGCGATACCGCTTAACACCTCGCCACTCGTCGATGAGTTTTGCGCGAAAATGCGAGTAAAGCTTCTTCGCCCGAAGGTAATTGTGGATTATAACCGCGAGGCGTACACAAGTCCGTTTTCACGAACACGAATTACCTTTGATAAAAACCTGCGAACGGGTAATTACGCAACGGAGCTGTTTGATCCGAACCTGCCGACGTTGGCTGTTATGGATAAAGGCTACATGCTGATGGAAGTAAAGTTTGACGAATATATGCCGACGCATATAAGCAACATTCTCTCCATGACAAACGCAACGCAGACCTCGTTCTCCAAATATGCCATGTGCAGAAAATTCCAATAAGATAAAAAAGAAAGGAAAGGTCACTTACAATGACAATGCCACTTATTGCAACGACAACAACTGAAGCTCTCTCCTTTATGGATATTCTGAAAAAAAGCTTTGTAGATCAGTTCTCAGGCGGAATTGACTGGCGCGAAATGCTTATTTGCATCTCCTTTGCATTCCTTATCGGTCTTTTCGTACTGCTTGTTTATAAGCTTACATTCAAGGGCGTAGTTTTCAGCGATTCTTACGCACTTACTCTCGTTTTACTTACAATGGTAACATCCCTTATCATTAAAACTATCACATCTAATATTACGCTTTCCCTCGGTATGGTCGGCGCGCTGTCCATCGTTCGATTCCGAACGGCAGTAAAGGAAGCCTCGGATACGGCGTTCATGTTCTGGGCGATTGCCGCAGGTATCACTGTCGGCGCAGGCTTCTTTGAAGTTGCTCTTATCGGCTCGCTCATTATCGGTTTACTTTTCTACCTTCTTACGATCATCCGCTTCGGCAAAGCGGCGCCCTTCCTTCTTGTTGTTCGCTACGATGCAACTAAGGCTGACGTTTCCCGCGCAATCATGAAGGCATACAAGAACGTAAAGATGAAGACGAAGACAAAGAACCTCAACGAAGGCGAAGTTACATTCCAGGTCAAGCTTGATCCCAAGGAACAAAACGAGATCCTCGACAGAGTTCTTGCTCTTGACGGCGTTTACACAGCAAGCCTTGTAAGCTACAACGGCGATTACGGCGCATAATTCATTGATTTTCTCATAAATATTAAAACGGACATTAGCTGTGAAAGCGGAATGTCCGTTTTTTAAAAGATGAAAGCGAAAACATATGAAACTTGATTATAAAAAGACATTTCTCATTGGCTTAGCGTTCTTTTCAATTTGCGCGTTTTGGCAAATGTACAATAACCTCATTCCGCTGATCCTGCGCGACACTTTTAAAATCGGTGACACTGTTGCGGGTGTTATCATGGCGGGCGATAACATAATCGGGCTGTTTCTTCTGCCTGTATTTGGCGCGTTTTCGGACAAAACGAACACGCCTATCGGACGCAGAATGCCTTACATAGTTGGCGGTACAGCCGTTGCGGCAGTGCTGACCGTACTGCTCCCCGTAATCGCCGATGCGTATAGCGCAAAGCCGGCGGTGTGGCTGACGGTAGTTTTTATTTTGCTTTTAGGCGTTTTGCTCATCACAATGGGTGTCTACCGTTCACCTGCGGTGGCGCTCATGTCCGACGTTACGCCGAAACCGCTGAGAAGCAGCGGAAACGCAGTTATCAACGTAATGGGCACGGTCGGCGCAGGGCTTTACCTTGTTTTGTCGGCGATAATGCTGTCAGGAACGAAAACGAGCGGTGCGCACGTCAGCTATCTTGCGATATTTATCGCAATCGCCGCAGTTATGGTGGCATCGGTGGCGGCGCTGTTTTTCACGGTAAACGAGCCGAAGCTTGTGGCAAAGGTGGCAGAGAAAGATAGCGTCGAGGCTGTTTCGGAGCAAGCACAGGACGATACTTCGAAAAAAATGCCAAAGGATGTAAGAAAAAGCGTAATTTTTATGCTTTTAACCGTTGCGTTTTGGTACATGGGTTACAACGCCCTTGAAACGGCGTTTACAAAATACGCCACGTTGCAATGGAATATGTCCGTCGGCTACGCAAACATATGCCTTTTAGTCGTGCTCGTTATCGCAACGATAGCGTTTGTGCCGATGGGCAATCTTGCTCAGCGCATCGGCAGACGGCGCTCCGTCCTTTACGGTACGGCGATACAAGCCGCAGGTTTTGCCGTGATGTCGGTGTATTCGTTCTTTTTCAATTTCTTTTCACCTGTTTTGTTCATTTTGTTCGCCATAGTGGGTGTCGCATATGCGGCAACAGTCGTAAACACGCTCCCCATGGTCGTAGAAATGTGCGACGGGTCGGAGGTAGGTAAATTCACGGGCTATTACTACACTTTTTCCATGCTGGCACAAATAGCGACGCCGATTTTATCGGGCGCATTGCTTGAGCACGTGGGTTATGTGTCCTTGTTCCCGTATTCCGCAGTGTTTATCGCGTTGGCGTTTGTGATGATGCTGTTTGTAAAACACGGCGACAGCAAATAAGATATAGAAAAACCGCAGATCTTCTGCGGTTTTTTTGCGCTAAAATTCAGTATATAATTCATCCAATTGCCATTTAAGTAGGTTTTCGCTGATGTATTTAAGATGCATGGCGTAGTCCTCGTCATTGCGGAGAATATGGTCGTAGAATCCGCGTTGCCGGATATTCGTATAACCAAATTTGTTATGAATGCTTTTTGACGCATTCATCTTAATGTATCCAATTATTTTAGAAATTATAGAACGAGCTCGTAGGGGAGAGTATACATATATAATACTGCCATAAAATACAGCAAACAGGCGAGGCATCAGATAATCTCTGTTGCGTTAATTGTAACGCAAACGTAACGTAAAACCGATTGACTTTAAATAAATAATGTATTATAATCTATATTGTAAAAAGTCAAGCGGTTTTACCCGAAAAAATAAAGTTACAAGAAAAAAACCAATTGTTACATTGCATAAAATCAAATGTAACATAATCGTAACATAAAATCTATTGACTTTTTTCTCAAAATATAATATGATAGTATCACAGTATAGACAGTACTATTTTATTAGGAGGAAAAAAACAATGAAAAAAGTATTATCCCTTGCACTTGTACTTTGCATGGCGATCGCTTGCTTCGCTTTTGCACCCACAAGCGCTGAGATCTACTGGGGCAATCTTCTGACAACAACAGAAGAAAGCGTAAGCGTAGTTTACGACTCTGCTCCTTGGGGCGCACAGTGCGGCGAAGGTTTTATTAGCACATGGAGCTATCCGGGCGGCAGCGTTTTCCCGGGCTACGCTGAAGGTAGCGTAAGTAAACTCTGGACAGTTCAGAGCGACGTTATCATCGATGGTGAAAACCGTTACGGTGATGCTCAGGCTCTTGTAGCTGATCTTTCCAAGTCTGGCGTTCAGGTTGACAATGCACCCGGTTGGGGCGTTTTCCTTGACATAACAACTAACAAGGTTGAAGCCGGCAAGACATACACAATGTTCTACATGATCAAGGGCAGCGACAACTTCGGCGATAAGCTCAAGGTTGCTTCCTATCATGAAGGCAACTATGCTAACAATATGGCAGCAGGTGCTCCTCAAGTTAACGTAACAGTTACAAATGAATGGCAGCTTGTTAAGGTTACATTCACAGCTGTTGAAGGCAAAGCGGCTTGCATGAGAATCGCTTTTGCTGAGCAGGAAGAAATCGACGGTTACCTTTATGTTGACGGTATCGCAATGGTAGAAGGCAACGGCGCTGACATCGACGCAACATACTATGAAAACAACTACAAGAATCCGATGGACATTGACGGCGACAAGCTCTATCCCGATGAAGACTTCGACGTAGACGGCGACGATCTCCCCAACCAGTATGACACAGATATCGACGGCGACGGCACAAAGAACGTTTGGGACTATGACATCGATGGCGACAAGGTTGCTAACGGTGCTGACGACAATCCCTTCGGTTTAGTTTCTTCGTTCGTTGTTATAAAGTAATTAAACCTTTAACAAACATTAAAATTTAAGTTAAGCTTATTTCTGTCTATACAAACATCAAATTGTAAATTATTAAAGTTTTTCACGTGAACAGAGTTCACAATAATATTAGGAGGAACAAAAATGAGAAACCTTAAAAAAGTAATGGCTCTTATCTTAGTTTTTGCTCTTTCCCTTACAATGATGGCAAGTGCTGCTTACACAGACGTTAAGGCTGGTTCTGCAAATGAAGAAGCTATCGGCGTTCTCTCTGCACTTGGCGTAATTAAGGGATACACAAACGGCGAATTCAGACCCGACAACAACATCACAAGAGCTGAAGTATCCACAATCATCTACAGATTGATCACTAACGACGTTGCAACTGCTGTCACATCTGCTGACACACAGTTCCCCGACGTTCCCAATACTCACTGGGCTTCCGGCTACGTAAAGTATGCTACAGCACTTGATCCGGCTGTTATCCTTGGCCGTACAAGCGGTGAATTCGATCCTGAAGACAACGTAACAATCGCTGAAGCTGCAACACTCGTTGTTCGTGCTCTCGGTTATGACGGTCTCAAGACAGTTGACGAAGGTCTTGCAAAGGCTTACGAACTTGGTCTCACATCTATCGCTGTTGGCGGCTCCAAGGCTGCTACAAGAGGCGAAGTTGCTTCCATGTGCTTCAAGGCTCTCGGCAGCGCTTACCTCAGAGATGGCAAGGGCCTCACACTCGATAAGGCTGTATTCAACATGACAGCTTACAACGCTGTTGTTATCGCAACAGGCGACTCCACAACGATCCGTGCTATCGACGGTTATGATTCTCTCATTGTTGACATCTTTAACAAGTATGATTATCTCCAGGACGGTTCTCTTTGGAGCCTCTTCCGCAACCCCAGCCTCAGAGATGCTACATTTAAGTTCAAGACATCTGCTGACCTCTTCGGCCACGGTGTTATCGCTTACGTTGTTGACGCTAACAAAGACGATATCTTCAATAGCGCTGACAAGATGATCTACGTTGTAAAGGCTCCTTACTCCAAGACATACACATATGACGCAGAGAACAAGGGCTACATCAACCCCGCATACAAAATGGAAACAGCTCCTCAGCAGGGCTTCGCAGGCAACGAGGAATTCACATACGTTAACGTTAACGGTTATTCCACAAAGCTTGCAACAAATGCTGCTCTCATCGACACATTTGCAGGTTCTGCAATGTACGGTGAATACAAGTACATCGATAACGATGGCGACGGCAAGATCGAAATCGCTTACCTCACACTTAGCTTCAACGCTGGCCAGCTTGGCAACAGCTATGACACATACGGCGCTGTAGAGATTTCCTCTATCGACGCTGCTCCCACAACAAGCTCCTTCATGTTCACAGGCGCTGACGGCAAGAACTGCTACGTAGCATTCGCTGGCCACAACTGCGTATATCACAACGGCTTTGACTGGGGTACAACATCCTCTGTTGCTTCTCCTGCAGGCAACGTTGGTGCTATGAACCTTGCATACTATGAATCTCTCCTTCCCGGACGTAACTCCGTTGTTTACTCAGACAGACTTGGCGACCACTTTGACGGTTTCATGGGTGGTATCAACAGACCTGACTATGTTCCCGGCCTTGGCTACTTCTACTGGAATGGCAGCGCTTGGGTTCAGGATACAAGCTTCGCATGGGGCGCTTCCGCTAAGGTTACAGCTCTCGGCGACGGTCTCGTACCTTTCACAAGAATCAACGACTGGGGCAACGCAGTTGAAGGCGATTGGGTAATCGTTACACCCGTATGGGCTGGTTCTCAGTGGAACTACAACCTTGAAAAGGCTCAGACAGTTACAGGTAACTGCACATACATGAGCTATCAGGGTGCTGCTCTTGAAAAGATCCAGCTTGACGGCAAGGATTATTCTCCTCTTATCGCTGGTATGATGTGGAACTACGACGGCTACAGAATCACAGCTTCTGACAAGCTCGTTCTTGACGTTGACGGCGACGGCGTTTACGAAGCTCTTGATGGCGACATCAGACTTTCCAACGAATACATGGGCGCTTTCACAGAAGTTCTTGCAGCAGGCGGACACTCCATCTATGCAAACATCAATAAGTCCTTCACACTTGTTATGAACAAGGCTGGCACAAAGTTCTGGAAGGCTATGGAAACACCTATCGCTTCCAGCACAAACGATGCTAAGGGCAACTACGGTATCATCACAGCTGTTGCTGGTACTGCTGTAAACCTTAACGCAAACAACCTCTTCGCAACACCTGACTGGACAGTACAGGTTCAGATGCTTGACAAGACAGGCGCTGTAAACGTATACAACACAACAACAACTTGGGTTTCCAAGACAAGCGGTATGACACCTGTTGTCAACCCCGAATACACAGCATTGCTCGACATCTGCGGCACAGAGTTCATTAAGTATACTCTTGATGCTAACGGCAGACTCGTAACAATGGCAAGCATTATTGATGACAGATGGACAAACGTAATGGCTAACGCCGGCGATCCTCTCACATTCAATAAGGCTACAGGTTACCTCCTCATCAACGCAAGCAGCGTAATTGCTGACACAAGATATCAGCTTGATGAAAACGCAGTTATCTTCTCCTTCGAAGATACAAACCTCAACGGCAAGAAGGACGCAGCTGAAGCTGCAACATACATCAACTTTGCTGACGTAGCAGCTACAAACGCAATGGTTTACGCTGACGATACATTTGTATCCAACGTTAAGAACGTATACCACAACGATTGCGTAGTATTCGTAAATACAATTTCTTCAGCTGCTCCCACAACAAAGACAGCTATCGGTATCCATGCAATCAGCCAGATCGCAACGATCGAAAATGGCGAAGTTAAGAGCTGGACAGTTTCCTTCACAGAAATCTCCGGCACAAAGACATACAAGATTGCTAACGAACTCATCAACAACATGGCTCATCCTTGGGCTAAGGGCTTCACATACATGTACACTGTAAATACAGCTAACAACGAGATCATTGCTTTCCATGAATGGGACGGCGTTGACTTCGACAGACCGGCTGGTCTCAACGGCATTTACAGCATGCAGCTTGCTGGCCTTTCCTACGAGCCTACTCTCGGCGTAATGATCGGTGACATCTTCTTCGAATACACAGCTAAGGACGATGTTGTTGGCGTTTACACTGCAACAGGCAGAGATAACTTCATCATCGATACATCTACAAAGGTTCGCTTCATGAGTGCATTCGGCGCAACATCCTCTGCATTCACAGTAGCACAGGGTTCTGCATTCAATCCGTATTATGACCTTGAAGAGTACTTCTACATCAAGGGTTATGACCTCGGCTGGATGAGATACGAAATCAACGCTAACGGCGATGCTTACGTAACAGAGCTCTATCTTGCAAAGAAATAAGCTTTAACTTTAGCAAAAAGCGGTAACGCTTAAGAGAAAGACCTTATGCTTCGGCATAAGGTCTTTTTTGCTGCGTGAAAGTTAAAGCAATGGATGAATATTTTTTAAAAAAGCAAGCAAGAGGAGAAAACATTGAAAAATCGGGAAAACGGTTGTTTTTCACGGAAATTTGCGATAATAACGGTGGATATTATGCTTGACTTTATGCATAAAATCGTGTATAATTTTATTTGTAAAAATGGCGCAGTATCCTAGTCAGATCTGTCAGCTCCGAGGACGGACCTAAAAAGCCGTTGAAGGGCATATCGATGAAGCTTCTTGTGTTTGCTTTGTATGCCGGTACAGGGTGGATGCTGGGAGATAGGTCTTCGGGCGACCCGCAATGGCATGCGGTGCGCGACCCGCCGACCGTGGAGACCCGTATGCGTGGTCATGCCGACCATTTTCGGATGATTACGGTACGGGATTAAACCTGTCATGCGGTACATAATGTGCTGTGTGCAGAGTAGCCTGCCTTGAGTGGTCAAAAAGGATAACGGAACCATACCGCCTTCGTTCCGGCCGGTACGAAGAGGTAATTGCCGTTTGAAATCGACGCTGCAAAAGAGGCTAAAGAGCAGACGTGACTGTCAGGGAAAACCTCTAGGCTGTTCGGACGCCGAAATATATATGGGATTGCAGTACGGACTCAGTGGCGATCGAGTTGCAGACAAGGCGACTTGCTGCCTTGCTTTTTAAAGGGAAACCGCTCTCATGGCGACAGAGAGTAAAGCTTGGGGAAAGCCTACTCGACCTTATGCCGTAAGATTTATCGTATATATCGCCATTTTCCTTTTTAAAATCAGCCTTTTGGCTTAATTTAATTGCCTGACGGGTAACGGTCTGTCAGGCATATATTACATTTATCAAGAAAGGAAACCTATCATGGACGAGATTCCCCCTCGAAAACGCGAGGAAAACAGCAATGAAAAAGTGAAAAGAAGCAAGGAAACGCAAAAAAATGTGAAAAAGCAACAGAAAAAATTAGTTGACGTAAAATGGATCGTCACCATTCTTTGTATTACCTTTATAACGTCTGTTATTTTTTCCTTCGCGGCGTCAAATGCTCTGCATTCCGTAAACATTATAATCGCATTTTTGATACTGCTCCTTATCGTTGCCGTCGGTATCTTCTTTGATATGATCGGCGTAGCTGTTGCTACGGCAACACCCGTACAGTTTCACGCAATGGCGGCGAAAAAAGTGCGCGGCTCCCGTGAAGCACTTGCGCTGATAAAAAATGCGGAGCGCGTATCCAGCGTTTGCAACGACGTTATCGGTGATATTGCAGGCATTATAAGCGGTACGACGTCTGCGGCAATCGTTTCTGCGCTTTTGGTTTATTTTAATAATGTAAACGACATCGTGCTTTCCCTTGTTGTAACGGCGCTCGCCTCCGCGCTGACTGTCGGCGGTAAGGCTGTGGGCAAAGGGTTTGCGATGACCTATAATAAAGAGATCGTCTTTATGACAGCTAAATTGATAAGCTATATCAGCTTTTGGAAAAAACAGCAATAGGATAATAAACGGAGATAAAAATGCTTGAAAAAATGAAGCTACCCGACGGGCTTGCAAGCCTCAGCGTTGACAAGCTTACGGAAATTTGCGGGGAAATACGTGAAATTTTGATCAAAACAATTTCAGATAACGGCGGACATCTTGCGTCAAATCTTGGCGTTGTTGAGCTTACCGTCGCGCTTCATCATGCCTTTTCTTCCCCGAAGGATAAAATAATTTTCGACGTTGGCCATCAGGCGTACGTTCATAAGCTGCTTACAGGTAGATTGGACAGCTTTTCGACCTTGCGCACTTACGGGGGAATATCGGGCTTTCCCGATCCTGCGGAAAGTGAGCACGACGTTTTTAAAACGGGACACAGCAGTGCGTCTGTTTCCTCGGCACTTGGCATTTCTGTTGCCGCGGACCTTGACGGCCGCGATGATTTTACAGTCGCGGTCATCGGAGACGGCTCGCTGACAGGCGGTCTGGCGTATGAAGGGCTGAATAACGCAGGAAAAAGCGGTAAAAAATTTATTGTAATACTTAACGATAATGAAATGAGCATTTCGCCCAATGTTGGCGCCGTGCAAAGCTATTTGTCAAAATTGCGCATAAAGCCGTCCTACTTTTCCTTCAAAAAAGGCTTTAAACGGTTTGTCAGCGGTATCCCATTTTGCGGAAAGTTTCTTTTTGAAAAGCTTGCGGTAATGAAAATGGTGCTTAAGGATTACTTTTTCCGAAGCACACTTTTCGAGCAAATGGGATTTTACTATATCGGCCCTGTTGACGGACACAACGTCAAACAGCTCTGCGACGTTATGACATATGCTAAAGAGATCGACAGCCCCGTGCTTATTCACGTGCGCACTGTCAAGGGTAAGGGCTATGCTCCTGCAGAAAATGCGCCCGGAAAGTTCCACGGTGTTGGGCCATTTAATGCGGAAACGGGCGAGGTAAAGGGTGAAAGCAAAAAAAGCTTTTCCAACGTGTTTGGCGATACTGTGTGCGAGCTTGCGAAAGATGATGAGCGCATTTGCGCCATAACTGCGGCAATGGCAGACGGAACGAAGCTTGATAAGTTTAAGGAAAGCTTTCCGAATAGATTTTTTGATACCGGAATTGCCGAGGAACATGCGGTGACCTTTGCGGCAGGGCTCGCGAAGGGCGGAAAGATACCTGTGTTTGCGGTGTATTCTACGTTTTTGCAAAGGGCGTA
This sequence comes from Oscillospiraceae bacterium, assembly GCA_015067075.1. GTDB lineage: Bacteria > Bacillota > Clostridia > Oscillospirales > SIG530 > SIG530. Next base: position 12,722 of record SVND01000014.1, on the reverse strand, counting down.
TGATGAGATACTGCACGATGTTTCTTTGCAACAGCAAAAAGTGGTTTTTGCCGTTGATAGGGCAGGGCTTGTCGGTGCAGACGGTGCAACACATCACGGAATGAACGACGTGCAGTTTTTGACCGCAATGCCGAAAATGACAGTTTTTGCCCCTGCAAACGGTGATGAGCTTAAGGAAATGCTGAAAAAGGCGTGCTTTGAGGTGGAAGGCGCTGTCGCTGTGCGCTATCCCAAGGATGACCCCGACAGCTATAAGGGCAGATACACGGGTAACGCGTTTGATATTTACAGAATGTCTTCACAAGGAGCAAAGACGCTCGTTATTACGTATGGCAGAGAGATCTCCCGCGTTTTCGGCGCGGTAAAGGAGCTTTATAAGAAGCAGGTTGTGTGCGATGTAATGAAGCTGAATGTAATTGCGCCCCTCGATACGCAAGGCATCTGTGAAGTGCTGTCGAAATACGACGAGGTGTTTTTCTTTGAAGAAGCGGCAAAAGCCGGCTCCGTTGCGGAGCGCCTTGGCGCCGCAATAGCGGAGCAGGGCATAAAATGCCGATATCATATAAGGGCGGTGGACGGTTTTGTTCCCCACGGCGATACAAAAACGCTTTTGAAGCTGTGCGGTCTTGACGAACAGTCCATAGAAGAAGCCATCTTACATAAATAGTGTGGAGGTCGAATATTTTGCAAAAAATAATTATTTACCCTAACACAGGAAAAGAGCTTGCAACTCAAGCGGCTCGTATGATGGTAAATGAGCTTGAAAAATACGATTGCACGGTGATGCTTCCCGCTGATTTTACGGCGGACAGAGATTTTTTTGCATCAAAATGCTGTGTATTCGGAAAATATGAGCAGTTGCTTTGCGATGCTCAGCTTGTTATAACCTTAGGCGGTGACGGCACGCTTTTGCGAGCGGCTCGCCATGCGGCGCTGAAGCGGGTCCCCGTTTTAGGTGTAAACGTGGGCAATATCGGATACCTGACTTCTCTTGAAATGGAGCAGATACCGAGAATTGCCGACTACTTCAAGGGCGAATATACGGCTGAAAAGCGTATGATGCTCAACGTAAAGCTGTGGAGAGCAGGCTTAGAGCAGGCGCATTTTCATGCGCTCAATGAAGCTGTAATATCAAAGGGTAGCTTGTCGCGTGTGATACATTTGCATATGAGCGTTAACGGTATTCCCATGCGCAAATACAATGCGGATGGCGTTATAATCGCAACGCCAACGGGCTCGACAGCGTATTCCCTGTCGGCGGGCGGACCTGTAATTGACCAGGCCTTGGAAAGTATTCTCGTCACACCAATATGTCCGTATTCACTGAATATGAGACCCGTTTTGTTTTCGGATAAAACGGTGCTAGAGATAAAAACGCCCGACCTTATTGACCGTCAAGCGTTTTTAACTGTTGACGGAGAGGAGTCGGCGGAGCTTTCCTGCGGTGATACCGTTGTTATAAACCGTTCAAAGTACAGCACAGATATATTGAGGCTGGATGACCGCAAGTTTTTTAATATATTCAATGAAAAATTAGTCAGAAATACAGATTGATAAAGGAAAGGGAAAAAGCTATGAAAGCACAACGTCACGCAAAAATACTTGATCTTATCGAACAAAATGATGTGGAAACCCAAGAGGAGCTCCTCGGTTTACTTCAAGAAAACGGCTTCGAGGTCACGCAGGCGACAATTTCCCGAGATATACGCACGCTTCATTTGATGAAGAGCACCGACGGAAACGGTAAACATAAATATACCCGCGGAATGAAGGGTGTGCAAACGAGAGTTTCAACGGCAAAATATGTAAATATTTTAGGTGAAAGCCTTGCTTCCGTTGATACGGCAGTAAATCTTATTGTTGTAAAAACGTATTCAGGCATGGCAAATGCGGCGGCGGCGGCAATTGATGCGCTGGGCTTTGCGACAGTTGTAGGAAGCATTGCAGGCGATGATACTATCTTTCTTGCGATGCGAAGCAGTGAGTCGGCTGTAACTGTTGCGGCGGAGCTTTCCGCGATGATAAAGCATCACTGAACGTAAAAGGAAGTTGGACAAGCTATGCTGACATATCTTCATATAGAAAATGTCGCGGTAATTGAACGCGCCGATATAGAAATGCGCAAGGGGCTTACTGTCTTGACGGGTGAAACAGGTGCAGGTAAGTCCATAATCGTTGATGCCATAAGCTTTGTCACAGGCGGCAGAGGCTCGCGCGATATAATAAGAACAGGTGCATCCCGTGCACGCGTAAGTGCAGAGTTTGACGGCGGAGATAATGCTGTATGTGAGCTTTTGAAGCAGATTCAGGCGGAAAATGAGGACGGAACTATTCTTTTACAGCGCGATCTGTCTGCAGACGGCAGAAACAGCGTTCGCATAAACGGTGTGCCTGCACCCTTGGCGATGCTCAGGGAAATAGGCTCGCGCCTTATAAATATACACGGACAGCATGAAAATCAGTCTCTTCTTGACCCGAGGGCGCATCTGGGCTACCTTGACCTGTACGGAAAAGCAGAAAAGGAGCTTGAGCAGTATAAGGTCATATATGAAAAAGCTGTCGCACTGCGCAGGCAGATAAAAGATTTCCGTGAAAATGAAGAGAAAAAGCTTCATGAGCTGGATCTGCTGAAATACCGCATAAATGAAATAGAGCAAGCCGCCATAACCGAGGGCGAGCTTGAGGAGCTCACGGCGCTTGAAAAGAAATTGCGCAACATGGAAAAGCTTACGGCGGCTTTGTCAGGCGCGGAAGCTGTTTTACAGCAGGATGGCACTGTTTCTGCTGTCGGAACGGCGCTGTCGCTGATGAATAATGCAAAGGAGCTTTTACCTGAGCTTGAACAGCTGTGGGAAAGGTTGAGTACGGCTTATTATGAGCTTCAGGATATAAGCGGCGAAATTTCGTCACAGCTTTATTCCCTTGACAGCGGAGAAAACATCGACAATGTGGGCGACAGACTTGATGAGATAAAGAAAATATACAGGAAATACGGCGGATCTTATGAAGCTGTCATGGCGCAGCTTGCCGAGGCGAAAGAGGAAGCGGAGCGAATAGAGCTTGTCTCCGAAAACGTGGCGGAGGCGGAGCAGATGCTTTCACAGCTTACTAAGGAGCTTTTGGAAAAAGCAGAGACACTCAGCGAAAAGCGCAAAGCTATTTCAAATGAACTGTCTGAAAGAATAAACGCAGAGCTTCATTTTCTTGCCATGGAAAAAGCGCAATTTTCCGTATCCTTAAAGCGAAAAGTAAATGCTAAAGGCGGCGTGCTTTTCGGCGCGGACGGAATAGATGAATGCGAGTTTATGATAGCGACAAACTCGGGAGAAAGTGTAAAGCCCCTTGCAAAAACAGCTTCAGGCGGTGAGCTTTCTCGCATAATGCTGTCGATCAAAAATATTTTAGCCGAAAGTGACACTGTCGGAACGCTTATTTTCGATGAGGTGGACAGCGGTGTCAGCGGAAAAGCAGGAAAAAAACTTGCGGAAAAGCTTCAGCAGGTTTCAAAAAACAGACAGGTCATCTGTGTGACACATTTGCCGCAGATAGCAGCTTATGCCGCAAATCACCTTGTAGTTGTAAAGGGTGAAAAGGAAGGCCGAACATTTACGAGTGCTTCGCTTCTTGACGGAGCACAGCGTGCAGAAGAAATAGCAAGAATAATCACAGGCGGTGCTATAACGAAGGCGGCGCTTGAAAATGCAGAAGAAATGATAAACGGAGCAAATGCAGAAAGGACGGGCAAGAAATGAATATCGATTTAAAGGATGGAAACACAGATCGCCTCTACAAAGCGATTTTGGCTCTCAAAACGGAGGAGGAGTGCCGCAACTTTTTTGAGGACCTTTGCACCGTTTTTGAAATCAAAGCTATGGCACAGCGTCTTGCCGTTGCAGAGCTGTTACTTGATAAGCTTGTTTACAGCGATATCGTTGAAAAAACAGGGGCGTCAACGGCGACCATAAGCAGAGTTAACCGCTCGCTTTATTACGGAAAAAACGGATACAAGTGCGTGCTTGAAAGAATAGAGGAAAAAGATTCGGAATAAAGGTGTTATCATGATGTATGAGAGCTTTGCGTCGTTTTACGACGTATTGACCTCCGATATAGATTACGGCGCATGGGCTGACTATATTTCGGAGCTGTTTTCGCGTCACAATTTATCGCCTAAGCTTTTAGCGGAGCTTGGATGTGGAACGGGTAACGTGACTGTTCAGCTTTGCAAAAAGGGATATGACGTTATAGGAACGGATCTGTCCGAGGAAATGCTTTCCGTTGCAAGAGCAAAGCTTGACGACGAGGGCTTTACGCATACCATGCTTTTACGGCAGGATATGACACGGCTCGATCTTTACGGCTGTGTTGACGGAGCTGTTTGCTGTTTGGACGGAATGAATTATCTTACGAAAACGGAACAGATGCAGGCGTGCCTTGAAAGAGTAAAGCTCTTTTTAAAGCCCGGTGGAATTTTCATTTTCGATATGAATTCGCGATGGAAATTTGAAAATGTGCTCGACGGAAACACCTTTGTATATGACGAGCAGGATGTGTATTGCGTTTGGCAAAACGATTATAACAGGAAAACGAAGCTGTGTGATTTTTATTTGACGTTTTTCGGCGAACAAAGAGATGGAAGCTATTTCAGAACTGATGAGCTGCACCGTGAACGTGCGTATTCACAGCGGCATATGGAAAAGCTGATAAAGGAAGCGGGTCTTTCCTTGCTCGGCGTATACGGTGAGTTAACCTTTGACGAGCCAAAAGAAGATTGTCAGCGCCTGTTTTATGTGGTCAGAAAGGAAAATTAACATGGGAAATTTATTCAGAGCAATAACGACGGACGGAGTAGTGCGCGCTTTTGCCATCGACTCCACAAATATAGTAGAAACGGCAAGAGCCATACATAATACATCGCCGACAGCAAGCGCGGCACTGGGACGTACGCTTACGGCGGCATCCATGATGGGCATAATGCTGAAAAGTGAGACGGACAGCGTAACGCTTAAGATAAACGGCGGCGGTATAGGCGGAACTGTTCTTACAGTTTCGGACTATACGGGAAACGTTCGCGGATATATTCAAAACCCGTCTGCGGAAGTGCCTCTTAACAGCAGAGGAAAGCTTGACGTAGCAGGCATAGTCGGTACAGACGGCTTTGTAACAGTAATAAAAGACCTTAGTATGCGTGAGCCGTATGTGGGACAAACTCCCATCGTATCGGGCGAGATTGCTGAGGATATTACACAGTATTTTGTAACAAGTGAGCAGACACCGACTGTTTGCGCCCTCGGCGTGCTTATTGATAGAGATTGCACGGTAAAACGTGCAGGCGGATATATAATCCAGCCTCTTCCGCTGATAACCGATGAGGAAATCACAAGAATCGAAACAAACGTATCATCCATTGAGTCTGTAACGGCGATGCTTGAAAAGGGACTTACGCCCATGGATATGCTGACTCGCGTGCTTGACGGATTTGAGGTCGAGCTTTTGGATGAGTACGATGCATCGTATAAGTGCCGTTGCAGCCGCGAAAAGGTTGAGCGTGCGCTTGTTTCACTCGGTAAAAAGGACCTTGCGGAAATGGTTGCGGAGAATAAGCCTATTGAAACGGGCTGTCAATTCTGCGATAAAAAATACACGTTTACATCGGATCAGATATATAAGCTTTTGCAAAGAGCTTTGAAAAAATAAAAAATACTTGGGAAAGGGGAAAGTGTCGCATGCAGATCGTTAAGAGTATTGGGCTTTTGGGAATAGACGGATACGTAATTGACGTGGAGGCAGACCTTGTCAACGCATTACCTGCGTTTGATATAGTGGGCTTGCCTGATGCGGCGGTGCGTGAATCCCGCGAGAGAGTGCGCTCGGCGCTGAAAAATTGCGGTTTTTCCTTTCCTGTTAAAAGAATAGTTGTAAATCTTGCGCCTGCTGACACGAAAAAGGAAGGCGCGTCCCTTGACCTGCCAATTGCCCTTGCCATACTTGCGGCATCGGGAGTACTGAAACAGGATGTAAGTCAATATGCTTTTGCAGGCGAGCTTTCGCTTTCCGGTGAGCTTCGCCCTGTAAACGGTATGCTTCCAACGGTAATTGCGGCGCAAAGGGCAGGATTTAAAGGTATATTTTTACCTGCGCAAAACGCAAATGAAGCGGCTTTCGTGGCGGGGATAGATATATACCCCGTTGAAAATTTGTCACAGCTTTTGGCTCATTTTGATATGCCAATAATTAAAAAGACGGAGACACGCACGGTTTCACAGCTCGCTGAAATTTTTGCTGAACCTGATTTTGCCGACGTGGCAGGACAAAGCGATGCAAAACGCGCTATGGAGGTTGCCGCGGCGGGAGCTCATAACATTCTGCTTATTGGCTCACCGGGCTCGGGTAAAAGCATGATGGCGAAAAGGCTTCCATCGATTTTGCCTGAAATGACATTTGATGAAGCACTTGAAACGACGAAAATCCACTCTGTGGCAGGACTTGTGAAAAGCGAATGCCCCTTTATCTTCCGCCGTCCGTTCAGATCGCCCCACCATACGGTGTCGGCTGTCGGGCTTGCGGGAGGCGGCGCGATGCCGAAGCCGGGTGAGCTTTCCTTAGCACACAATGGCGTGCTGTTTTTAGACGAGCTTCCCGAATTTTCGAAAAATGCACTTGAGGTGCTTCGACAGCCTCTTGAGGACGGCATCGTTACAATATCGCGAGTGAAAAGCACAATAACGTACCCTTGTGACGTTATGCTTGTTTGTGCGATGAACCCCTGCCGTTGCGGTTATTACGGACATCCTACAAGACCTTGTTCCTGCTCGCCACAGGAAAGGCGCGGTTATTTACAGCGCATATCGGGACCACTTCTTGACAGAATGGATATACATATTGAAGTGCCACCTGTTGAATACGAACAGCTACAGACACACCAGAAGGCTGAAGCCTCTGCGAAAATAAGAGAGCGTGTGAATGCGGCAAGAAAGCGCCAGCAAGAGAGGCTTCAAGGCACGGGGATACATTCAAACGGAGCTATGACAGCGCCACTGATGAAAAGATTTTGCAAGCTGACCGATGATGCTGATATGCTTGTAAAAAATGCGTTTGACAGGCTTGGCTTATCGGCAAGAGCTTACGGAAAAATACTCCGTGTGGCGCTCACGATAGCCGACCTTGATTGCTCGGACACCATATGTAGCGACCATGTGGCAGAGGCGATACAGTACAGAAGCCTGGACAGAAAATTCTGGCAATAGTTCAGGTTAAAAATCGTGTGAACATGAATTAATAAGATGGGAGACATCTTTATAATAAAAATTAAGGAGCTGTTATTATGATTATCAAAAAACCGCCTATGGGTTGGAATTCATGGAATACTTTCGGTGGCGAGGTTTGCGAAAAGGTTATTCGCGACACTGCTGACGCTATGGTGGAGCTTGGCTACAAGAATGCTGGCTACGAATACGTTGTTATCGACGATTGGTGGTCTGAAAGAAAGCGTGGAGCTGACGGAAAAATCGCTGTAAACAAGGAAAAATTCCCTTCGGGAATGAAGGCTTTGTCAGATTATATTCATTCAAAAGGACTTAAATTCGGTATGTATTCCTGCGCGGGAACAATGACCTGCGGAGGCTTCCCTGCAAGCTTTGAGCATGAATATGAAGATGCGCAGATGTTTGCCGATTGGGGTGTAGACTATCTCAAATACGATTTTTGCTACAAGCCCATGCATGCGGTAGGCAAGCTTCTTTACAATAAAATGAGCATGGCACTTAAGGCTACGGGCAGAGATATTTTGTTCTCCGCTTGCAACTGGGGCGCAGACGACGTAGAAACGTGGATACGCTCTACGGGTGCACACGTTTACCGCTCAACAGGTGACATTTTTGACCATTTTGAGAGCGTTAAATTCATTGCACAGAGCCAATTTGATAAGATAAACTATTCCGCAACGGGTTGCTATAACGATATGGATATGCTTATTTGCGGAATGTACGGCAAGGGCCTCGTCGCTAAAGGCGGATGCACCGATGCGGAATATAAGACGCACTTTGCAATGTGGTGCTTGATGCAGTCTCCCCTTATGATAGGCGGCGACATAACAAATATGAACGATTATTGCCGTAACCTTTTGCAGAACAAGGGACTTATTGCTATCAATCAGGATGAGGACGGTCGTCCGCCGATGATGGTCAACTGGAACAAAGACAGACCTGTTTTCTTTAAGCATATGGCAAACGGCGAATACGTTTTGGCGCTGTTCAACCTTTCCGACGAAGATGGAATGGTAGGCTGCGAATTTTTCGATATCGGCGTGTCAGCTGACCACGGATTTGATTTTGTTGACGCTATTTCCGGTGAAAAGATTGGCGTTGTTTCCGAAAACTTGTACGAAACTATCCCTGCTCACGATTGCCGAGTATATCGCGGTAAGTTTGTTCGCGTATGATAACCGAAGGGACGCATTGCATGAAATGCGGGAAAAGGCTTTCCCATACGGAAAAGGGCTTGCATAAAAAGCTTATAAATCGCGGTGCAATGGAGTTTATGTGTATAACGTGTCTTGCGGAGTTTTATAAAACGACGGAAGACGAGCTTCGTGAGCTAGCGGAGCATTTCCGTAAAACAGGATGCAGATTTTTCTTATAAAACAGAGCGGTAAGCGTTTTTGCTTGCCGCTTTTAATTTAAAACAAGCACAAAACTATTATATAAGCACGATATAAGCATGAAATTTTTAAACGGTTTGAAAAAGGTTGACAACTGAAATTAAATGTGATAAAGTTAAGAAAAAAATAAGGAAGGGAAAAACAATGAAAAAATATTTAATGATTTTTTTGTCAGTTTTGATGGTGACTACTATGATTTCCGGCTTTATGGCAGTAAGTGCCGACAATTCTGTTAATGTATCTGTTGACGGCGGATATGAGCTGGGATTTTCCGAGGCTGTTACCGAATACACGGTGACTTTGCCCGAGGGCTTTCCGCGTATTCCGCAGATAACTGCTTCCGATGATTGCACTGTTTATCAGGCGATGATCGCGCCCGGTGCTACAGAAGGAAAAGGTCAAGTAGTTACAAAGGACGGCAAGACCTACAACATCACTTTCCGTAAGGACAGCTCCGCAGGCTTTGAGCTTCAGTATGATATGAGATACACATTTGTACCGAAGCAAGCAGGCACATATACTTTTGAAAGCAGCAATCCCGAGATAATTTCCGTTGACGAAGCGGGAGTTCTCGTGCCTCTCGCTGTAAGCGATACGGCTGTTGAAATAACGGCGTACAAGGATGGCACGGCTGTTGAGACTCTCAAGGTTGACAGAGTTGTCAAGGCACAGGTGAACGTGGTCTTGCTTGCGGGACAGAGTAACGCTATGTTTGACGCATACGGCTTCCCCCACGAGCTTGAAATTCCCGAAACAGGTATTGCGTACCATTACGGCAGAAAAGAAGGCGGAAACTTTAGCAGCGGTCCTTACAATGATGACAAGCTTCATTTTGTTCCCCTCGATGATACATATTACGATACGTATGAGCCCATGGATGACGGCCCCGGACAGACGGGCGTCGGTCAGCCCTTTGCAGTAGATTGGTATAAGCTTACAGGAGAACGTACAGTTCTTGTGCATACAGGTATCGGCGCAACAGGCGTCGGTCAGTGGGTACCCAACGGCCCTGCAATGAGAAACGCTGTAAATATTTATAACGCATTTGCCGAAAGATTTACGGGCGAAGGAGTTTATGCTGACAAGTATGAAACTCGCCGCTCCTTCTATCTGTGGCTTCAGGGCGAGTCTGACGCTTCTACGCCCGTTGACTCATATAAAGCGCAGTATATCCAGATGCATGACGCGTTTTTGGATAAGTGCAATATGGAATTTGGTGTTATAATCAAGCCCGGTCAGCTTACAAGCGGCTCTGTTGCAGGTCTTCCCCACAGAGCGCAGGAAGAGCTTACGAGAGAGAATGAAACCATATATATGGGCACTCGTTTAGGCCCCGATATTTCAAACGACTTGCATTTCAATCAGGAAAAATATAATCAGCTTGCGGAGGATTGCGCTAAAAATATAGCGGCAGTTGTAAGCGCAGACAGCGATAAAGCTGTGAAATCTGTAACGGCTTATGTAAACAACGAGCCTCTTTCCGAAACGACGGAAACGATGATCCTTCCGGGCATTGATTTTTACACCGAGCTTCACGTTGAGCCTGCTTATGCAAAAGCATCCGAAGTAAAATGGGAAAGCTCCAACGAAAATATTCTTGTAAATGAAGACGGCTGTATAAAAGCGAGCGAAAACGCGGAAGCAGGCGAAAAAGCGACAATAACAGCTACTGTTGACGGTGTTTCAACAAGCTTTACCGTTTATATCGGCGCGGCAAAGAAGATATTCTGGGAAGAAGCATATAGATGGGATTTTAACGGCAATACAGATGCAACTGTCGGTGAAAACACTCTGAGCGATTCTCCTGGGACAGTCGGCGTTCCCGATTTCCTTGACGACGGAATATTCCTCTATCAGGAAACAACTTATGATATGGCACAGCCTCTTAAGCTTGCCGCAGGCGAAAACTGGCGTCTTGAATGGAAGGGCGCGACTATCAGCAATAATATAGGATTTTGCTTTATCCTTGGAAACACACATGATGGCGGAGACTTTATAACGCTTTGCAATTATAACGGCATTTCCGGTATATTCGTAGCAGGCTCGACGGGTGTTACCTGCTCGGCACAGCGCGGCGAATTTGATATGTCTGACGACCTTGTATGGACGCTTGAATTTATCGACGGATATATGAACGCATATTGCAATGGCAAGCTTCTCAATGTTCAGGAGTTTAATTCTCCCATCAATTTGACAACGCTTTTCGGTAAGTCGGGCACAACGGGATTTGCATACATGGGCAAAATAGATTATGTAAGCATCAGCTTCCCAGGTGAAGCACCCGAAAAGGAAGATCGTACAAATGTGCCGACTATCCGTGTTGATGAAGCGGATATAACTGAAACAGCCTTTACGGTAACATCCTCCGATGCAGGCTTGGATTATATGATCACAGCTGTAAATGGCGAAGCTCTTGCTGAAGGCATGATGTATACTGACGCAACGATTACGGGACTTGAGCCCAATACAGAATACACGATCTGCGCACGTTTTGCAGAAAATGAAGTATTCAAGGCCTCTGAGTTTGGTAAAGCTATCGTCGTAAAGACAAAAGGAGATGAACCTACACAAGCACCCATTGAAGAAACGCCTGCTCCCACAGAGGGCGAAGCTGATGAAACTACAGCACCCACGCCTGTGGAAAAGGATGATAAGGGCGGTGCAAATGTTGGCGCGATCGTCGGTATTGCCGCGGCTGTTGCGGCAGTAGTTGCGGCTGTTGCAGTAGCAATATTCCGCAAGAAGAAAAAATAAAGGGAATTGAGTAAAAAGAGCGGGAAAACCCGCTCTTTTTATTGTAAAAACCAAAAATAGTACAAGATAACCCAAAAAAATTCTATTTACATTTTTGTCTTAGAGGTGTATTATTTAATTACAAATAGTTAAAGGAGTTGTATTTATGAAAAAAGTTTTATCAATCGTTCTCGCATTGGCAATGCTTCTCACTTTAGCAGTCGGATTCGGCGGCAGCGCAGAGGCTAAAAACCTTCTTAAGGTTGACGAAGAAACAGTAGATACTATCTATGCTGACGCATGGATGGGCGGCTACGGCGACGGAGAAGGTCAGAAGCCTGTTCCTTCTATGGGTAGCTGGGTAAACAACGGTGAAAAGATCGAAGGCGGCTGGTTCCCGTCCGAGTACATGTTCTTTGACACGGAAACAGTTAAATTTGGTACAAGATCTATCGGTATGAAGGCGGGCGGAAAAGATTATCCCCATATGCTCGCTATGCCCATTATGGATGCCGCTGATTTTGAAGCAGGCAAGACATACACATTCCAGGCATACGTTAAGACACAGAAGATCATGTCTGCTGACAGCGGATGCTATATCGGTATTGAATTGACACATAAGGATCATAGCGCTGTTCAAGGCTGGACTGACCTTATGAGCGAAATTATCACAGGAACAAAGGATTGGACACTCCTTTCCGTTACATTTGAAATGCCTGAGGTTGAAAATGCATACATCAAGTTCTGTGTAAAGCTTTGGGGCGTTATGGCTGGCTCTTGCTGGTATGACGGTCTTGCTGTTGTTGAAGGCGGAGCAACAGTAGATTACGAAAGCCTTCCCGCAATCGAAGCTCCCAAGCCCGCTGATCCCACACCTGCCCCTGTAGCTCCCACACTTAACGGCGAGCCTTCTGCATGGGCAAAGGAAGAGATCCTCAAGGCTCTTGAAGCAGACCTTGTTCCCGAGCACGTAAACAGCAACTACACAACAGATATCACAAGAAGCGATTTCTGTGACCTTATCATCAAGATGATCGAGAAAAAGAGCGGTAAAGCTATCGCTGACGTGATCGCAGGCTACGCAGATGCAAAGGGTGACGTATCCTTCCCCGATACAGATAGCGCAAACGTGATCGCAGCAGCAAAGCTCGGTATTGTAAACGGCAGATCCAGCGGAGCATTCGATCCTTCTGCAAACATCACACGTCAGGAAGCAGCAAAGATGCTTGCACTTGCGGCAAAGGTACTTGGTGCTGATATCACAGCAAGCGAAGTAGCATTTGCGGACGCAGACGATATCTATGCATGGGCAAAAGAGTTTATTTACTATGTA
>SVND01000074.1 GCA_015067075.1 Oscillospiraceae bacterium | reverse complement strand
TTCTCAGACAGATGTCTCAACTGTCCAAAAATCAACTCGTAGAAAGAGCCTTCCCCTTGAGGAGAAGGTGTCAGCTTTAGCTGACGGATGAGGTGTCTACGATAGCTTTTTTACATTGATATTTTTTTATTGCTTTATTGTGTTATTCGTCCATTTCTTCTACGCAGAAGAAATGGACAAAAGAGAGGCTCAAAACGAATAATGCGCAAAAGCTCATTATTCGTTTGGGAGGGAGGTTTCGATCCCACTCTCTCAAACGACTTTTTCATCATTTTGCTTGCTCAAGATTTTATAACTTGGCTTTATGAAAAAGTGGTTTTTGTCGTGATTTTAAAGCTTAAATTGTTGTTTTTTTAATTGTTTTTCACTTCAAACTTGTTCTCTCCTATTATTCGCTACGCAAATTTTCTACCATTTCACATTATTTATTGAGCGTCGGGGATAAATGCTCCGCACGAAAACTTTTTTGCTGATAAAACAGCCGTAAGCAGCGCTGTGATTTTCCTTACCAGCGGATACCTTCCAGTAGGGGCGTAAATGAGCAAAGCTTGTATGTGAACGCCACGGACGAACAAAGTTCGTCCCTACTTTAGTTGCAAAACAATAGCTGTCACCGAAGTGACAGCTATTGCAGGAGAAATGCGTACTTTTTACGCAAAAAGCATTATTCACTTATTACAGAGCGTTGAAAAGTCTGTAAACTGTAAGGATAGACTGTTCTCTTGTATATGTACGAAGGGGACTGAAGTTGGGAGGTGTTGTCGTGCTTGTGCCGTTCATAACACCTATTGTATTTACATAGTAAATAAATTCTTTAGCCCATGCATAGATATCGTCTGCATCTGCAAAAGCTACTTCGCTTGCTGTGATGTCAGCGCCAAGTACCTTTGCTGCAAGTGCGAGCATCTTTGCTGCTTCCTGTCTCGTGATGTTTGCTGTGGGATCGAATGCACCGCTGGAGCGTCCGTTTACGATACCCAGCTTTGCTGCTGCAATTACGTTTGCGCTATCTGTGTCGGGGAAGGATACGTCAGCCTTTGCATCTGCATAGCCTGCGATCACGTCTGCGATAGCCTTGCCGCTCTTTTTCTCGATCATCTTGATGATAAGATCACAGAAATCGCTTCTTGTGATATCTGTTGTGTAATTGCTGTTAACGTGTTCGGGAACGAGGTCAGCTTCCAAAGCCTTGAGAATCTCTTCCTTTGCCCATGCAGAAGGCTCGCCGTTGAGTGTGGGAGCTACAGGGGCAGGTGTGGGCTCAGCAGAAGGAGCTTCGATAGGAGCAAGGCTTGCGTAGTCAGCTACAGGCTGGTCGCCTTCAACAATAGCAAGACCATCAAACCATGCCTCACCCTTCATACACGACTGAATAATAACAAACGGTGTAACAACGAGATTATCATATTCCGCGGGAACTTCAAACGTTACTGTAACAAGATACCAATCCTTCGTACCAACTACAAATTCGCTGTTGTAATGCGTGATATACTGGCCTTCATCAGTGTAAAGCATAATCTGAATATATGCGCCGCAAGTTGCAGACATAAGCTTATTTGTCTTTACATAAGCCTGGAATGTATATACCTTAAGCTTTTCTAAAGTGCCGGGAGCGATGGGCAGGCATATCATGGAAGTATCTTTTTCCACAACCTTTGTCTGTAAAGATGCCTTGCCGTATTTTACATAATCAGGGTCTGTGCATATAGCGGCAGTACCGTCCGATAAAAAACTATTATCGCTGTAAGGCGCCCATGCGCCGATCTCCGTATAGCCCTTTTCGATAAAGCTCGGTATATACGCTCCTTGAGTAATTGCCGATACAGTTTCTTCATCAACTGTAAGATAGTTTTTTGTTGCGGAAACAGAAAATCCGCAGACAAGAGAAAACGCCATTGTTAAAACAAGAATAAGGGATATAACTTTTTTCATAATAAAACTCCTTTTTATTTTTAGTCGATATCGACTGATTTACCTGTTTTTGCGGAAAGATAGATAGCATCAAGTATTTTCATCATGGCAACGCCATCCTTTGCAGGCGCAATGCACGGGACACCGAATTCAACGCAGTCGGCAAAATGCTTTATCTCGTTCGCGAAAAAGTCGCCGCATCCGCCGAAGCTCTTTACTCTTACATCCGCCACATTGTCGTTCACGTCCGTATAGATATTGAACGTGTTCATATCAAGTCCGCCCTTTGTACCGAAAATCTTCATTTCACCGCTGTCGCCCTCTTCAAAAAGGTTATAGCTCGTTTCAACGGATATAGTAGCGCCGTTATCAAAAGTGATGAGCGCCGAAACAAAGTCCTCGACGTTGTATGTGGGACGGTAATTACTCGGAGTAACAGTCCACGCCATACCCGGCACACGAAGATTCGGACGGTATCCTATGTTGTCGTAGGAAACACCAAAAGCTGAAACAGGCTTTGGATTTCCGAGAACATATCTGCAAAGGTCAATTACATGAACACCGAGATCTATCAGCGGACCTCCACCTGAAAATGATTTATCACCAAACCAACCACCGGGACAGCCTGCACGGCGTATGTACTTCGTTCTTGCATAGTAAACATCGCCCAAAAAACCTTTTTCAATGAAATCAAGAGCCATTTTTGCATCGTTTCCGTGCCGTCTGCAAAATCCTATCATCAAAAGCTTACCTGCTTTTTTTGCCGCCGCTTCCATTTCCATTGCTTCCGCCGCATTCATTGCCATGGGCTTTTCACAAAGTACGTTTGCGCCTCCTTCGAGAGCTACTATGGTACATTCCGCGTGGGATTTGTTCCAAGTGCAAACGCTGACCATATCAAGCTTTTCCTTCGCCATCATTTCTCGGCAATCGGAATAAACCTTTGCAAAACCGAATTCCTTTGCGAACCTATCAGCTTTGTCATAATCAAGGTCACAGCAGGCTACGCACTCGATGCGATCGCCGAGCTTTTTGTACGCTTCCATATGGAAATGGGCAATTCCGCCCGTTCCGATAATTCCAAGTCTCAATATTAAAACAGCTCCTTTAACAGCTTATCAAGATAATTATATGCAATCTGTATATCGCGCGGTGTGTTATCACCCGTTTCGCGCTCTATGGTAAGATATCCGTCAAAGCCAATATCCACCAAAGCCTTAAGATATTCAGGAAAAGGCACGCCTCCTGTCCCAAGAGGAACCTCCTCGCATCCGCCTTTAAAACGAATACCGTCCTTCGCATGAGTGGAAACGATATAATCTCTAAGAATGTACACTCCGTCAACGGGGTTGCACAATCCACCCAACACAAGATTTGCAGGGTCAAAATTTACCTTTACGTTTTTTGAGCCTACGTTTTCAATGAATTGCTTAAGCACAGCAGGCGTTTCTCCACCCGTTTCAATGGCGAAGTATACATCAGCATCCTCTGCGTGCTTTGCAACCATTTTCATCGTTTCAACCATATCCGTATATTTCTGCTCCTCCATATTTTCGGGAACATTTCCGATATGGGATGTCATTATTTTTGTTCCAAGAGCGGCTGTATGATGAAGAAGCTGGCCGAATCTCGCTACAGATTCTTCACGCTTTTCCAAATCGGCAAAGTTATAACCAATATCACCGCAAACTGCCGACAGCGTAAGGTCATATCCTTTTATAACACTTTTAAATTCAGCTATTCCTTGCTCCGTCATATTTTCAGGAGCAAGAAATCCGCCGCTTATCCAAGGACCTATACCTTTTGCGCCCATATCATATGCGCGCTTTATTCCATCGTAAAAGGGTAAGCGGAATGAATCGGGCATTACACCTATTTTAAGCATTTTTTTCTCCTTTTATTGTTCTTCCAAAAGTTCTGAAATGTTCTCTATAAGCTGAGGCTCAATACGTTCCGCAATCGTTGCCCAAGGCTCGCCCATAAGCGGAGAGAAGTACATATCGCCGGAAAACGCAGTTACGCCGAATGCGTCGGAAATAAATGCAACCGGTGTGTAGTTTTTAGAATCTGTCATTTCATTGAACAAGTCTTGGAGCTCAAGCGTAGCATTGTCAAGCTCCTCCATTTGCTCGCTGATGCTGAGAGCTTCAAGCTCCGCGCGAGTTTCGTCAGCTTCATATGAGGCACGGATAGCATCGTAACGCATGGAGTTAACGTAAGCACAAGCAACCTCGATCTGCTTTTCACTTAAATTCGTCGGCAAAGACCAATTTCCATAGTTTGTAAGCTGATAAGAGGTATCGCCGTATTTCGGGAGAGATATAACCTTTGCATCGCCGTTTTTGATAAGCTCGGGGAAGTACATTTTGTACCAATAACCGCCGTAAACCATAGCTATTTTACCTGCCGCAAACTGCTGCGGTGCATCAGAGCTCATATATGCATAGCCCGAGTTACTAATTTCCGTATAGAAATTGATAGCATCGGCAACTCTTTGATCAAGAATGTTGCTTGTAACGCTTCCATCATCGTGCATTGTTACATAGTCGATGCCAGTCGTTCCGGAAAGCGCCGTCGTATTGGGCATATATACGCCGTAAACCTCGGGCATACCGTCACCGTCGCCGTCAATAGTCATTGCTTTTATACATTCTTTGTATGTATCCCAAGTCCAGTTGCCCTCGTCGTAATATTCCTTCGGAGTTTTAACGCCCATTTCTTCAAACAACGCTTCGTTGTACCATATAATTCCTATGGGCGACGCTGTACCTGCACCCAGCGCGTAGTTATGACCTTTCCATTTAAACGCATCAAGTGTAGATTTTACATCCGCCCAAATTCCAATGGAAAAATCAACGTAATCATCCCATGCCGCAATATATCCTTTATATGCAAGGGACGGATGAAATCCGCTTTGCCATACGTTGGGCGATTCGTTTGCCATAAACATTGACAAAAACTTTGTAGACTCTTCATTGGGAGTTGTAACTATTGCTTCATAGTTACAGCCGTAAACATCGCGGATAGCGTAAAACTTATCGGCTCTCAGCGTAGATTCCGCAGAAATGAGAAGTCTCATGGTCTCACCTGATACGTTATATGACGGAAGCTTATATTTGCTTTCTCCACCTGCACCCTCGTAGTCCATATACTTGCCGCCTTCAGTCAAGTCCTCTGTTTCAGATGATGTCGGTGTCGGTGTTTCGTTGTTGTTTTCTTGCTGATTGCTCGGTGTACACGCAAAAAGCGTAAGTAAAAGCATGATTGCAAGAAAAATTGCTGTGATCTTTTTCATGTTCTTTCAAATCCTTTCGATTTTTATGTATTTATTATACTTGCAAGATAAACCGTTGTAAATTTATGATATTGTTTATCTATTACACAATATTGCTTTTTGTTAAGGAAAAACTTATTTTTATCTTGATTTTATCGAAACATTTTGTTATTATATATGCAGAAAGGTTGTGAAATAATGTACAGCATCTTTAAGGAGGAGCAAATAAATCTGGTTTCCTCTCCGTATCCGTTCTATATAATTAAAAATGACATATACCCCCATCAATTCCGCCGTCACAATATGCATTGGCACAACAATCTTGAACTTTTATATTTTATAGAAGGCAGCGCCGAAATAATTTACGGAACAGATGTAATAACGGCGGAAAAGGGCGAGCTTGTTATAATAAATATTGACGTACCTCATAATATAAAACCTATCACTGCCCATTCAAAGTATTACTGCATGATATTTGGTCGGGATTTTTATCTTCAAATAACCGAAAACAAAAAATACACTTTTAACAGGCATATTAAAAATGCTAATTTTGCCTTCACCTATATGCAATCAATAATTAACGAGCAAGAAAAACCGATCGTAGGCAGTAATATGAAAATTCACGCCGATGCAATGCTTATGCTCATTGAACTTATGCGTTACCATTGTAATAATAGTGCCATCTCTGAAAATACAATGTCCAAAAATAATATACAGATCGTTATGCGTGCAATTGATTACATAAAGAGCCGTTACGCTGAAAACATTTCCATTGATGATATATGTAATCATATAAACTTTTCAAAGTATTATTTTTGCCACTGCTTTAAAAATGTCCTTGGCATGACTGCCATAGAATATATAAACGCTTACCGCTGTGAATGTGCATACCGCCTTTTAAGCTCGGGGCAAGCTAATGTGGCAGAAGCCGCATTATTGGTGGGATTCAGTAATTCAGGGTACTTTTGCCGCGTGTATAAGCAAATAACAGGGCATTCACCGTCTCAAGATATAATAAAGCTGTAACACAAAGCGCATCAATCCCCTGCGCTTTGTTGTTACGACGGCAATCGTTTGGGCAAGATAAGCCTTCCCTTGGACGTAGCGAAGCGGCGTAATGCGCAAAAAGCGCGAGCGTGGCCGAGCCGCAGTGAGACAGGTGGTACAGCGTAGCTGTGACGGAGAGGGCGTTACTGGACAGGCATCTGACTGTCCGAAAACAACAGCGTGGAAAGAGCCTTCCCCTTGAGGAGAAGGTGTCAGCTTTAGCTGACGGATGAGGTGTCTACGATAGTTTTTTTGCTTTGATATTATTTTATTGCTTTATTGTGTTATACGCCTATTTCTTCTGCGGAGAAGAAATAGGCAAAAGAAGCCGTAAGGGGGCGGGAGATTTCGATTTCTCCCGCCCCCTTAACCCCCACCCATTAAAACGACTTTTTCATCCTTTTGCTTGTTCCAAATCTTCCACCTTGGCTTCATGAAAAAGCGCTTTTTGCTCGTCGGTAAAATATACTCGGTAGTTTTTGTCGTGATTTTAAAGCTTAAATTGTTGGTTTTTTAACTGTTTTTCACTTCAAACTTGTTCTCTCCTCTCCTTCGCTGCGCAGATTTTCTGCCATTTCACATTATTTGTTGAGCGTCGGGGATAAATGCTCCGCACGGAGACTTTTTTCCTGACAAAACAGCCGCAAAAATTGCTGTGATTTTCCTTGTTCCATAGTAGAGGCGTAAACGAGCAAAGCTCGACTACGAATTGCCCGCAGACGAACGCAGTTCGTCCCTACTTTGCCTCGAGAATAGCCATATAAAAGGCTCCCTCTGGGAGGGAACTGGATTTTTGCCGAAGGCAAAAAGACTGAGGGAGAGATAACATTGCCACCTATTCTGTGACGAAAGGGGGTTCTCAGACAGATGTCTCAACTGTCCAAAAATCAACTCGTAGAAAGAGCCTTCCCC
>SVND01000013.1 GCA_015067075.1 Oscillospiraceae bacterium | reverse complement strand
CTGATGTTATAATACTCATTGGAAATAGCTCCTTTGTGATTTTTTGGTTGTGTGGTTATTACCATTATATCACATTTGGTGCTATTTCTCTTTTTTTATTTGTCACCTATCAATTGTATCACAACAAAATCAACTTTTTTCTCTCAATTTTCGGTAAAAAAACTCCCGCTTGAGAAAAAAACTTCCTTTTTTCTTTTCATTCAACAACAAATACAAGTCGCGATGAAGTATCACCGATTTTCGCCAACTCTTCTATGATGTTCTCATCGAATTTATGATCTTTACCGCAAAGATGTCCGAAATTACCCAAATAATTTTGGATATATGTGTTTTCATAAAATTCAACCTTTTCCCCCGTATAAAGGAGCATAAGTCCTTTGCATCGGTCAAAAATATTGTCTTTTACAACGTAATTTTCACATTCCTCTCCTGTGAAGTGAAGCGTATGCATGGGGGCTCTCGTTTCTCGACCCACACAACCCCAGCCTTCACCGCCGAAACGGCAAAAATTATCATGGACGCTTACGTTCATAGTCTTGCGTTCTTTTCCTTCGGACCCCATGTTGTAATACTCAATGGACCAGAAGCAATATTCTATCAAATTATCGTAATACTCAATTTGATCGTGAATGTTGCTTTTTATATTTGACTTGCCGTACTGATTGGTAATGCCCGTGTCATATATTTGATATATCCAATTGTTGTATACGGTATATTCCTTTGCCGCACCGTATATCTCGACTGCGTTTCCGAAGCGTGTGAGATCCTTTCCGTTATGTCCTTTCAAAATAGATCCGCCAAGCCAATCAAACACGCAGTTGCGCACTGTCAGTCCCGCACACGAACTTGCTCCTACTCCGTGAGATCCCGTCAGCGTTATATGTAAGTTATCTATCGTAACAAAGTTCGAATTGCCGATACCTATTACTCCGCCTATTGTTCCGATCTCAATGGAACTGTAAACTTGACCGGGGTTTCCCCTTGAACAGTAAAGGAATAATTCGTTTGTGTCAAGATCTGAATAAAAATCAAGGTCCTCATCCATCATTGATATGTGGTCAAACCCATACAAGCCCTTAACTTGCTTTTGGCCTGTCAGCTCCTTGTAATTGCCGATCTGCCATGTGCGATCGAACACCATAATTCCCACATTTACAATGGGTTCACTGAGTTTCCAGATGTTTTCGTATTCCGTCTTTTCCCAAATGGACGTGTTGGCGTAGTTTTTAACAGAAGCATTGATAATCGGCTTTGCCCCTTCTCCGTATGCCGTATATGTAACACCGCTTACAGCCGTGATCTTTCCTCTGAACATATCACCTCGTCTGAATAAAACGATATCACCCGCTTCAAGCTCAAGTTCTGCAAGGGCTTCAAGGCTCTTTTTTGGTTTTTCTTCGGAAGTACCTGAGTTATTATCGTCGCCGTCGGCTGAAAAATAGAAAAATCTACGTCCCGCATCGGTTTCGTATTCCGATGGGGAATTAAGAACTTTTTGTTTCATTTCTTCAGCTTTTTTATCAAGCTGCGCCAAATACTCATCTGTGGCAATCTTAATGCGCTCTTCTGCTTCTTTTACCATATCTATGGTGTCTACGGAAAGTTTTCCGTCCTTTATCTTCATATTTAATTCTTCCAACAAAGCTTCGCATGCTCTATTAACAGATATCATTTTTCCAAACTCAACCAAAAGATCATCCCCCGAAAGCCTTATACCAAAGCTTGCGGCAAAATCTATCTCGTCTTTTTTTAGAAAAATAATTGTTTTTTCTCCCCCATCAAGTTCTGTCTCCTTGACCGGCAGCTTGTATCCCGTTTTTTCATTTATCCATTGACTCAAACCTTCGCACGCTTCCTTATTCGCCGCATTTGAATCCGTATATCCTATACTGTATTCACTTATACTGTTTCCTGCGACAGTCATTTCGCTGAGCTCATACTCATCTCTGAATATGTATTTTTCTCCGTCTGCTATAAAAATATTGCCGTCATATATGTAATTTTCGATAAAATAAGCTACCGCTTCGTTAATGGCCTGTGTCGCATGTATCACTACCTTTGTGCCCTTTCGAGCAATCAAAAAGTCGCGACTTTTCGTTATTTCCATCGCCGCTTCAACGGATTCCTTCCGATTCGTCGGCCCTACGATTATTTCATATTTATATTCACTTTCGCCTTCTTTTACTTTATCTCCGCCATATTTCAGCTTGATTCCCGTCTCTTGCTCTATGGCAGCACCCAAATCCATCATCGCACCGTTGGCTTCTTCATTTTTTCCCGAACGGATTATCCGCCAAGGACATGTTCCGTCTTCCGCAACCAACGCCGCTGTATGCACACTTGTCGGAGTAACGGTCTCTTTTTTTTCGGTATTTTCATTGTTCTGTGTACAAGACGGTATCAAAACCACGCATATCAACGTAAAAAACAGCATAAACAGTTTTGCTTTCATCGCGAGAACCTCCCTTTTTATTACATTTTAACATATACAAAAACGGCTTGTCAACTCATTTCAGGACAATTCTCACTTTCCGTTTACACAGCCCTTGACTATCCTTTGTAAATATGGTATAATCCAAACGAATTTTATTTTACAGGATGGAGATATTATGTCTGTTCGTATGCGTCACAAAAAAAATGCGGATATTCGCATGGAGCGTTGCGCTTGTGTTTGGGAAAAAGAGCCTGAGCTTCGCCGCGGATGCTGGCGAAAAAGCTTTAATATGGCTGAAGATGCGCAGTTTTTCGTAGAATTTGGTTGCGGGAAAGGTGCTTTTACAGCAGGGCTTGCCACCGCAAACCCCGATACAGCTATCCTTGCCGTTGAAAGATGCAAGGATGTTATCGTAATGGCAATGGAAAAGGCAGTTAACGCCTCCCTAACCAACGCTCACTATGTTATGGGCGATATTACGGAGCTTTTGGATAGCTTTGATGACGGCGAGGTCGACAGGCTCTATATCAATTTTTGCGACCCTTGGCCAAAAAAGCGTCACACGGACAGACGTCTTACATACCGTGATTTTCTCGCCCACTATGCCCGCATTTTGAAGGATGACGGCGAGATCCAGTTTAAAACGGACAACCGCGGTCTTTTTGAATTTTCCATATCGGAGTTCAGCCAATCGGGCTATGCGCTTTTTGACGTTTCCCTGGACCTGCATTCGAGCGATTTTGAAGGAAACATCATGACGGAATATGAAAAACAGTTTTCTGAGCGCGGTCAGCCCATCTACCGTCTCGTCGCACGAAAGATCAAAAAATAGGTGAACTGTATGAACGACACGATCAAAGTAATGTCCTTCAACCTCCGTACGCCCTGCAAAGACGACGGTATAAACTATTTTTGGAACCGTACTGATCGCGTTTTAAACGTAATAAACGGCGAAAACCCCGACGTTATCGGCTTTCAGGAGGCAACGAGCGAAATGCGCACATGGCTTGCCGACTCGCTTACAGGATATACTGTTTTAGGATGCGGACGAGAAAAGCAATACGACGGCGAGTCCCCCTGCGTTGCATATAAGCACAGCAAGTTTGAGCTTATCTCCATGGAAAACTTCTGGCTTTCTCCCACACCCGATATATGCGGTTCAAGATACCCCGACTCCCAAAGCCTTTGCCCTCGCAGTACGGTTGCTCTTAAGCTGTTCAGCAAAAGCTGTCAAAAGCCGTTCATGTTTTATAACACTCACCTTGACCATATGGGTGAGCTTGCCCGCTATCTCGGCATGATGCAAAACATCCAGCACATTTCACAAAGCAGCTTGAATTTCATCTGTACAGGTGATATGAATGCATTGCCTGACAGCGACGAAATAAAGCTTTTTGAAAAAAGCTTATCTTATCGCGGCGGCAAGGATGTCACAGCGGAGCTTGGCGGCACTTATCACGGCTACGGTAAAAGCGAGCCGATGAAAATAGACTATATTTTCACCGATGCCAACTGCTCAAGCGCATATCGCGTCGAAGATTCGGGAATTGGCGGCGCATATTATTCCGACCACAACGCTGTTTGCGCCGAAATTACGCTGTAAAACCCGTTTTCCTTTACTTTTTTCGCAACTTTATAATATTCCATCGTTTTTTTGTAGACTTTTTTATTTTTTTAATGTATAATACAGACGATGGATTTTATTTTTCAGGAGAAGATTATGAAAAAGCCTGTTAAAATTATCATATATATCCTTTGTGCCGCGGCATTTATTGCTTTCGGCTTTTTCGGCGCATCTGTTTACGATATAATACAAAAACAAAACGAGATCCCCTTGCTCACAACTCCCACCCGTGCGCCGTCACCTACCCCCGTGCCCACAAACGAGCCTATTGTAGCAACGTTAACTCCCGTGCCTACTATAGCCGAAGAAACGCCCGCCGTTTCACCTGCTCCCGAGGGTACGACGTATTCAGAGCTTGAGCTTATGCAGGCGCCGTCCCTTTCCTCAGTGGCAAGCATTGCTTCCTCAGGAAAGCTTCCAACATTTTTATCCTTGCAGGAATTTGCGGGACTTTTGCTCTCCTGCGGATATACGGATCTGTTCCAAGCTCAAAACAATATCTCTGACACAGAAACCATAAGCACGTTTAAGGGCGAAACCGTTGTGTACGACGATAATTATATTTACACTGCCGCAGGCGGCAATAAAGTATTCATTTCCGCTGTCGGCGAAAAACAGCTTTACAACACCGCCGTTATCAGCCTTGGCGTAAACGACGTTATCACATCCATTTTCCTGCGTGACAATCGCCTTGCCGTTATCGGTATTACCGCATACGAAAAAAATCCCACGAAAAAGTACACTTTTGTATCAATTTACGACTTGGCAACACCGCAAGAACCCATTTTGATACGTAACTGTACCTTTGAAGGCTTGCCGCAAAACTGTGGAATTTCAGGGGCAAAGATTTTCATCGTATCGAAAGCACCTGTTTCTCCCGTTTCACGCTTCAGCGATTCCTCTTTAGACCTTAACTCTCTTCTCCCCACATATTACGATTCCGCAAGCTCCGACAGCTTAAAAAGCGTTGATATAACGAAGATAAAATATTTTCCCGAGCGCATCGATAAAAGCTACACGATGATAGCTACCGTTGATTTTGCCTCCGTTTCAGATGCCGAAAGCGTACCGCTTTACCTCGACGTCATTTTAGGCTCACCTGATTCCGCGAGCTTTTCCGAAAGCAACCTTTATATTTCCCGCGCCATTTGGAACAGCGGAATTGCTCAGACGAATATTTTCCGCTTCCGCCTTAACGTATCGGGCGTGGAATTTTCCACCGTCGGCACAGTCAACGGTTTGCCCATGAGCACAAGCAGCTTGAATGAATATAACAGCCTTATCCGCATTGCAACATCGAACAGCAATAAGGGAATGTACTTATATGTGCTGGATTTCAATATGGGCGTTGTTTCCCAGATATCTCCTTCCTTGCTCGACAGCAACGCACGGGTTTTCTTTAACGGCGATACGGCTTTTATATCTTCATCGGCAGATAATCTGATGGTCGATTTTACTGACGTTTCCGCGCCTAAAATAACCGACATAAGCTATATTTCAGATATTCCCGATATGCTGTATTTCAGCCAAAGCGGTCTTGCTCTCGGACTTTCCCGCAATTATCAGACAACCTTTATCAAGGATTATGACGGAAGCGACATTGCTGTCGGTGTCCGCGACAGCGGTCTTGCCATTGAAATATTCGAGCAGAAAAATCTCATTTCATCCCTTATTGACGGTACTTTTTCTCCTGCGAGCATTATTTTACGCGGACAAAACACCGTTTCACCGGCTATATCTGATACGAGTATAATAGCCGAACACACCGTTGCCGATTCACCGTACACATATTTTGCCATACCATTGACATATGAGCCCGAGGGAAAACGTCCCGAGTCAATTGCCGATATATCAGGCTTTACAGGCGTATTGCTGTTCCGATATGACGCACATCTTCACCAAATCGAGCTCCTTGCCGCTTTGACAGCAGGCACAACGGGCAGTTATTCCACCGACAGCAAAATATGCTTTATCGACGACCTTATCTGCTTTGTGCAAAACGGCTCTATCGCCTGCTATAGCTTCTCCGATTTTGCCCATTGCTTTGATATAATTTTAGCGTAAACGCAACAACAAAAATAAGGACAGAGGTTTTCTCTGTCCTTCGCTTTTATTTGTAGTTTTTTGCTTCGCTTTCGGGAACAATATGCTCGGTCACGTACTGTATCGGCGGAATTTTTGTCATAGCCGATATCTCGTATTTCACTATCTCTCCGCTTCTATCATCGGTTGCTTTATAGCTTATTGAAATACTTCGGCTGTTAAACTTTTTTTGCTTGGAAGCGGTAGCAAAATCCATTGGATCGCCATACCATGAAAATCCCATGGTTTCTCCGAAAATTTCGTTTGTAAAAATATCTCCCCGTCCGTCTGCACGGCTGTCGGTCGAAATTATCACCGATTCACCCGTGTAGCTATACATAACCGTACAGACATCACCTTTATCCGTATAAACAATCAATGTATCGGGAATTTTTTTCCTCATATTCTGCCTGAAACGCTCTATTGCCGCAGTATTATACGCCTTTGTGGCAAAATCGTTGTCGAAAACAACGACTCCGCCGAGGTCAAAAACCTCCTTCGCCGTCGGAAAAGCTGTTTCAAAGGGATATTTTTCATAAAACTGTGTTTTTCCGCCGTCGCCTTCGTAAATACCTGCCACATTGACAAACTTTTCAGTCACACCTTCTTCATATAAAACGGCTGTTTCCGTAAGCGCAATAAAGCTATAGGGCGAATAATCGTGAATGAACTGTGTACCGCTTGCGTCAATAGATCCATGCTCCATTGCAATAAACAAGCCTCGACGAGGTATATCTGAATAAGGAAGAAATCCGTAAAGCATCACCTTTACTTCATCATCGTCCACATATAATCTTTCTGCATACTTTTTACCAAAGTTGTATACAGATTTCAGCTCGCCATTTGTATAATACAAAAAATACGCGCTTGTATCCGTTCTGTCTTTATACTGCGTTACATAAAACGTAAGCAGGCTGTCGTCAATTCCGCGATTTACGTTTCCGATAAATCGCTCCATCGCAGACGTATTTTTTACCGTTCTTTCCACGTTATACGAATCGAGCGAATTTATAATCTGTATAAACGCGCCATCTTTTTCCGCTTGTTCAAGCGTTGGCTCTTCATCATAAGGACAAGCTGTGACAGGACGCGCTTCGTCAAGCCCTTCTCCTTTTTCGACCCGTGTGCCGTTATAGAAAATACGCTCGTCACGCGGTATTTCAGGCAAGCCTGCAAGAGCATCTTCCGCTCCACAGCAAGTCAAGCTCACGCAAAAAAGTATGGATAAAGCTATAGCTACAAGCTTTTTCATTTTACTCGCTCCTTTCATGATTTTATTTTAACATATGTGTCTTTTTTTGTCAACAGTGAAATTCGAGGCACAAAAAGGCAGATAAACTCTGCCTTTTCGCTTTTATTTGAAATTTTTTGCTTCGCTTTCGGGAACTATATGCTCCGTCACATAATATACAGAGGGAATTTCAACGCTGTCATCAACACGAAAATTCACCGTTTCTCCATTCGCCTTTGTGGCTTGATAACTTACAGAAAAAACCTTCCGTTCATACATTTTGCTTTCCGAACCTGTTGTAAAATTCTCGCTTTCCGCACCACCGTAACGCCCAAACTTTATTTCGTCTCCGAAAAGCTCCGTTGTAAACAGCAACGCTCTCGGGTCTCCGCCACGCTCATCATTTGTAATCAGCAGTGAGTCGCCCGTATAGCTGTACATTACCAATGCAGGAGTGCCGTCATCGGTGTAAACGAAAAGCGTGTCTGGAATTCCGTCGAGTAGATTTTGTCTGAACTGCTCCAGCACAGCTATATTATACGCCTTTGTTGCAAAATCGTTGTCTAAAACAATGACGCCGCCCAGGTCAAAAACCTCTATCGCCGTCGGAAAAGATTCTTCAAAGGGATATTTTTTATAAAGCTTTGTTTCTTTGCCGTTGCCCTCATGAACACCTGCCACATTGACAAATTTCTCCGTTATGCCGTCTTCATATAAGGTTGAAGCCTCCGTCAGCTCTACAAAGTTATACGGTGTATAGTTGTGAATGTAAAAATTATACTCAGAAGAAATATCCTTATATTTATACGGCAAAAAAACTCCTCTCACGTCATAAGGCATGACAAATAACGGATTTTTTTGATATAACGCTAAATTTATATACTCTCCGTCTGCAACTACCTTTTCATTCTTTTGCTCTGGTGAAGTTCCCGTGCTTCCATATGTTACAACTCTCAATTCGTCGTTTACATAATAATAGTACTCTGCCCATTCTCGCTTTTTTCCGTTTTTTTCATAGCGCACATTGAAAACAAGCAAGCTATCATCAATACCGCGATTAACATTTGATGAAAAACGCTCCAAGACCGATGGATTTTTAACTACCTTTTCCTCGCTTCTGAAGTCGGATATTATTATAAATGCGCCATCTTTTTCCGCCTGTTCAAGCGTTGGCTCTTCATCATAAGGGCATTCTGTTACAGGTCGCGCTTCGTCAAGCCCCTCGCCTTTTTCTACCCGTGTACCATTATAGTAAATGCGCTCATCACGCGGTATCTCGGGCAAGCCTGCAAGCACATCTTCTGTGCCGCAGCAGGTCAAGGTTATGCAAAAAAGTATGGATAAAATAATTGCAACAAGCTTTTTCATTTTACTCGCTCCTTTCATGATTTTATTTTAACATATGTGTCTTTTTTTGTCAATTATTAAAATCTACATTTTTTCATTTAAAAAATACACCATTTTCGTCATAATTCACTATTACTATGTTTCGTTTTACTTAAACACTCTTTTATGTTTAAAAAGGACGTTAAAATACGACTTTAATCGCATAATAACGTCCATTTTAATCATTTTCCGCGCTTGTCATTTCCATGCTTTCCGCGCCCAAAAGCTCCGCTTCCCTTTTATCATGGGTCACTATTATAAAAAGGCGGCTTTCCGCCTGCTGTTTTACCGTTTCAAAAATACGCATTTTCAGCTCGTCGTCAAGCCCCTTGAACGGCTCATCCATCAGCACCGCCCCTGCGTCGTACGCCAGAGCACGCGCAATGGCAACTCGTCTGCGCATACCGCCGGAAAGCTCTTTCGGCTTTTTATCGGCGCATTCGCCAAGCTCCACAGCCTTAAGCCATTTTACCGCCTGCGCCTTTTTTTCGTCCTTGCTTCCCGTAAGAACAACTTCAATATTTTTAGCCGCTGTCATTTCCTCAAACAGTCTGTCCTCCTGAAAAACAGCGGATAGCTTAAGCCCCTTTGACAGAATTACCTTCCCGCTATCTTGCTTTATAAGCCCCAGTAAAATGTTTAGCATCGTTGTCTTACCGCAACCCGACGGTCCCGAAATACAAACTATACCGCTATCGGGAAAGGTTTTGGTAAAATCGCTGAGGACTTTTTTTCCATCGAAGCTTTTTGATATTTTTTCTGCCCTTATCATTTCATCAAAGCCCTCCTCAAAAGCGTCACAAGTACCTTCTCTATCAGCATACTAAGCAGTATAACCACCGCCGTCCACGCGAAAAGATCCGTTGTTTCAAGGTATATCTTACTGCTGTAAAGCTCATATCCGATTGATTGCTTCGGCAAACACAGCACCTCCGCCGCAATTCCCGATTTCCACGCAAGACCCAGCGCACTTATAAATGCCGATACGAAATGGGGTTTTACCGCAGGTATGCGCACCGTGATAAACGTCTTCCAGGGGCTTAAGGAAAATACCTTTGCCGTTTGCAAAAGCTGTATAGGCGCTTGCAAAAAGCCTTCACGCACGTTTTCAAAAACGACAGGTAACACCATCAAAAAGGAAATAAACACTGGGACGCTGTTTGTTTTTATCCATATAAGCGCTAAAATAATAAACGACGCTACAGGTGTAGAGCGTATAACACGCACAGCGGGACTTATCAGCTCGTCCGCAATAGGTATAAAAACAACAGCCCACGCAAGCAGCGCGCCCGTTATAACGCCCACAGCAAAGCCTAAAAGCACACGAAGCACGGAGCTTAGCGCCGATTGCCAGAACGCCAATGTACCGCAAAGCTCAAAAAGCCGTGCGGCTACATTCATAGGCGATGCAATGAGAAATTCATTATTCACCGCAAAAAACAGTATTTGCCATGCCGCTATCCAAAAAAGGACAGCGGCAAGTTTTTTTGCAAAATTGATAAGCTTATTTGCTGTAATAGAAAGCTTCATCGGGAATTGCTCCTCCCACGGAAGATGCGTTTGCCGCAAACAGCACGCCGAAATATCCGTTTATCGCCGCCTGCATATCAGCGCCTGCAATATAAGTAAGCGCACTTCTCGGTATTGCCGCTTTAGCTATAGCCTGCGCGGGGATTATACCGTATTCAGCGCAAAGTGATGATGCATCCTCAACGTTGCTGTTTACAAATTCAACGGATGCTTTGTATTCGCTGAGGAATTTATCTACCGCCTCCTTGTTTTCCGCAAGGAAATCGTTTCTTACGACAAGGCATCCCATTACAAGCTCGCCGTTGCCGCTTTCAGCCCACGCATCGCTCATATTTATGGCAACGTGCGCGCCTTCTACCTTTGCAAGCGTAGCAGATACGTTAGGCTCAGGAAGCATTACCACGTCAGCCGTGCCTGCCGCAAATAGAGTTGCTACTTCATCGTGAGCCGATGCAAACTCAACGAAAACATCCGTACCGACGACAAGACCTGCTTGTTCAAGCAAATACTTGAGAATATACTCGGGGTTAGAGCCCTGACCTGCCGTGTAGATCGTCTTACCGCGAAGGTCAGCAACGGAGTTTATCTCGTTGCCCTTTTCAAGGATGTACAAAACACCCTTGGTGTTCAGCGCAATTACTGAAATATTCTTCGCCTTGCCGTAAAGCGTTGCCGCAAGGTTTGTGGGCATTGCCGCAATATCGACTTCGCCTGAATTTATCTTGCCCGGAATTTCAGTGGGAGCAGATACAACTTGGAAGGTATACTCATTCGCCGTCATTCCGTTATCGCTGTCGGACATGAGCTTTGTCATACCCATACCTGTGGGACCTTTAATAGCAGCGACGTTGATCTTTGTTTTTTCAGCTTTTTGGCAAGCGGTCATGGACAACGCCATCAAAACAAGCACTACCGCAAGTGCAATCGCGCCGATTTTTTTAAAGTTTACTTTCATTTTAATCATTCTCCTTATTTTCTGCGACATTGTCGCTTTTTTGCTTAATTTTCGCCATAGCTCTGTATAACGACGCCCTGCCTATTCCAAGATGCTTTGCAAGCTCCGTCGCAGAATACGCCGTAAGCTCGCTATCACCTGTATCGGTGATGTATTTTTCAAGCTTCTGAAGTGCCGTAGGCTTTGTAAACCCCGCAATTTTTCCATTCAGGTAGTAAACGCGCTCGGAAAGATAGGCAATATAGTTTTGCGCCACGGTGATATCGGCTTTCATCAGCTCGTCTATCAGCGTTTTAGGTAAAAACGCTACCGTTACATCGGTCACCGCTTTTACGGTAGTGGCAAAGCAAGTGCGCTCGCTGTACAGAGTTACTGCGCCGAACATTTCGCCCTTTCGCAGTCGGCTCATATGTACCGAACCTTTGTATACATTCGCCTCACCTTTTAATATGATACCCAAACATCTTTTGAATTCATTTTCACCATAGATGATTTGATTTTTTGCGTATTTTTTGATTTCAGTCTCTTTGCTTTCAAGCAAAAGGTTTATCGTCTGCTCGCCTGCCCCCTTAAGCAAAAATATTGAAGCAAGCGTATCAATATGCTTTTTTATCAAAATCACCTCAAAAGTGTATCATTTGATACACATTATACACTGTTTTCTCAATAATGTCAATAAAAATTTAGTCATAGTTTTGTACTTTAACGTGAAAAAGCTCCCTATTTTTAAAATAAGGAGCTTTAAAATAATTATCTTTCAATATCAGCAGTTTTTAAGCATGGCGCAGGCTTTGCGCATTTTGTCGTAAGCTCAACTTCGCAATGTGTATCGCTACTCGTATGTATTGCCTGCATAATTTCGAGCACGTGTAAAGCAAGGTCACCCGAAGCACGATGATCCGTTCTGCCCTCCAGCACGCAATTTGCCATATCTGCAAGTCCGATTCCTCTGCAATTATTGCTGTACGGTGTTATTAAAGGATACTTTCTGAATTCGCCATCGAAGGACTGTTTTAACAGCACCTCGCCGTCGAATGTGTTGGGGTCAGGCACCATAAGTGCACCGTGTGTGCCGTATACCTCTATGCGCGGAAGCACAGAGCCCCACACGTCAAAGGAAGTGATAATATTTCCGATAGCGCCATTTTCAAATCTGAGCAGTCCATTTACATGCGTCGGCACTTCAACGTCAATGATTTGACCATATTTCGGCTGGCTCGTTATGGTTCTTGTGGGCTGGCTTATGGCTGTCATTCCCGATACACTTTTTACGTTGCCAACTAAATTTACAAGTGCAGTCAGATAGTACGGGCCCATGTCGAACATCGGGCCGCCGCCTTTTTTATAGTAAAATTCAGGATTCGGATGCCAACTTTCATGGCCATGGCACACCATAAACGCGGTTGCGCCGATAACATCTCCGATAAGACCGTCGTCTATTATTTTGCGGCACGTCTGTATGCCTGCACCCATGAACGTATCGGGTGCGCATCCAAGCAAAACATCCTGCTCCTTTGCGATTTTCACAAGCTCCTCGCCTTGTTCAAATGTCAGCGACAGTGGCTTTTCCACATATACGTGCTTACCTGCCAAAAGTGCCTCCCTGCAGATATCAAAATGCACGGGCGGAGTTGTGATATTAAGCACCATATCGATTTGCTCGTCAGCTATTATCTGTTCAAATGTCATAATTCGCTCAACACTGTATTTCTCAGCCTTTTCTTTGCGATTTTCCTCAATAAGATCTGAAACTGCGTATACGTTTACGTTTTTAAAGATCTTTGTGAGATTATGTAAATAAATATCGCTAATATTTCCGCATCCAACTATTGCAACATTGATTTTTTTCATAGCAAGCCCCTTTCCTTATCTCGCCGCCCAAACAAGACCGCGTTCCATCATTATGCGAGCCTGAGGAATATCAAACACCTTATATGTGTGACCTAAAGAATTGTAAAACACCCTTCCTTTACCCCACATTTTTGTAAATATAACAGGGACATCCACCATACCGTTTGTTTCATATGCACCCACGGCAACAGGGAAACGTGTTGTCGCATATACCTTTACAGCAGGGTCAACATGGATATAATACTGTTCGCTTTCCACGGTAAAATCCTGCAAGCCTTCGGTAAATGTATTATCACTCTTCAGATTCACCATGTATTTTGTGCCGTCATTTCCGGGATGTGCTACCCATTGGGCACCGGTCATGAACTGCCACTCCGTGCTGTTACGGAATGAATCACACATTCCGCCGTGACATCCCGCAATACCCGCGCCTGCTGCTACGGCACGGCAAATATTATTGCATTGCTCGTTAGATATTTCTCCCATCGTCCACATCGGCACAAATAAGTCAAATTTTTTAATACTTTCATAATCGTTAAGTGCATCCAACGTGTCGGAAAGCGTTACTTCAAAGTTGTTTTTTTCAAGAATCTCCTTGAACAAGATGGATGTTTCTTTTGGAGTATGACCTTCCCAACCGCCGTAAAAAATAAGAGCCTGTTTCATATTTTCCACCTTTTCCTTTTTATTTGCAACTAATGCCGCTACAATAATTTTAAATCAATCATTTTGTTTTTTCAAGGAAATATATATTGAAAAACCACTCAAAATTTGATATAATTTTTTTGAGGTGGTATAATGCTGTTATATGAAAAAAGAAATGATGATATTAATGTCTTTGAAATGCAAAACTTTGATTTCATTGCCCACGTTCATCACAACATAGAGGTTCTCGTTTGTTTGGACGGTACTCTTGACGTTACCTGCTCCTCTTGCCAAAAAAGTCTTAATCGCGGTGATATGATGATCGCCTTTTCAAACGATATACACTCTTACAGCTCTGCTTCCCAGGGAAAAGGTATAATTATCTTGGTAAATCCGTCTATTCTTCCCGCTATTTCCGCAACGCTTTCAGACCGCAAATATGAAAATTACATTTCTGACTGCGGAAACACTTTTTTAGACCTTACCAAAAGCATTTTGCATGAGTACAATACAGATTGCTGTCATGAAATTATAGTCGGCTACCTTTACATTTTATTCGGTACTGCATTTAAAAAATTGTCTTTCTCTCCCGATAAAGATAGCTTAAACAGCGATCTTTTTTCCACAATGCTTGAATACATTTCCGAGCACTATACTGAAGATATTTCTTTAAAACTGCTATCGAAAAAGTTTTACATTGATGTATGTCACATTTCAAGAATGTTTACTTCCCGTCTTTCCTGCGGTTTTCTTACCTACATTCACGAGCTACGCGTAGAACACGCCAAGACGCTTCTCCATCATTCTGATCTGAGCATCAGTAATATAATGTATAAAAGCGGTTTTTCTAACCAAAAAACATTTAACCGTGTCTTTAAGCAGTTTACAAATCAAACGCCTCGTGAATACAGACGCAGTATTAAAGCTGCAACTTGAATACTAATGTAAAAGAAAAAAATGCGTACGCTCTTGGAGCATACGCATTTTTATTTGCTTTAACCAACGATACCGGAACGTTCTACACCGCTGATGAAGTATTTCTGTAAAACGATATACATCAAAACAACGGGAGCAATAGCCAAGAGGCTGCCTGCCTGCATTCTTGTATAGTGGCGATACGGGTCGAAGGAGGAGTCGATCTTGAAAAGACCTGCCTCAAGCTCAACGAGAGCCGTCATAACTGTCTTATGGTTTGTAAAGAACATCATACCAAGGTTGTAGTCGTTCCAATACCATACGATAGAAAGAATAATAGCTGTAAGGAAAACGGAGCCTGCGTTGGGAATCATGATGCGGATAAATGTCTTAAAGAAGCCGCATCCGTCGATTGCCGCGGAGTCTTCAAGTTCCTTCGGAAGTCCTGCAAAGAACTGACGGAAAATGAAGATGAACAAGCTGGCGTTAAGTCCAACACCAAGAATTGCCGGAAGGAAGAATGTCCATACCGAGTCAAGAAGGTTGATTGGCGCACCTGTAATCAAAGTGAATATTCCCAGCGGGTCAAATGACTTGTACTGAAGGTACATGGGGATGATCGTAAGCTGAGGCGGAACGATCGCCGAGAAAACAACGAGTGCGAACATCAAGCCCTTACCTCTGAACTTAAAACGTGCCAAACCGTAACCAACGAAGCAAGTTGCTAAAACCTGCATGAGGGAGGAAACAACGTTTACAAGCAGAGAAGTCTTAAGAGAATTCCAATAATCCATTGCCAAGGGATCCATAACGTCCTTGAAGTTTTGAAGTGTCAAGGACTTTGGAATCCAGATAACCGCCGGGTCATAGATCTGATCAAGAGGTCTAAATGACATGGAGATCATGTAAAGCAAGGGGTAAAGAAGAACGAAGCAAAGACCGAAAAGCAATGCAAAACGGAAAATCTTGTATCCGATGCTTGCAAACTTAGTCGCAATTTTTTGATTTCGATACTTTTTTCTTTCCTCTTCGGGAGTTAAAACAACTTTTTCAAGTAATGTACTCATTATTATACCTCCCTTATACCTGATAGAATACGAACTTGTTGATTATCGCATATACGATCGCGATTATAGCACCAACCATGAGGAAGTATGTCCAGGACATAGCCATACTCTGTTCGATCTGAAGATTGCTTGACGCATCAGAAATCATCTTGATAATGGGGTTGGAGTAGTCACGGAATGTATCGATAATAGTGTAAACAAGGTTCAAAATTGTCATGGGGGAGATCATCGGGAATGTAATCTTCCAGAAAATTTCCCACGCTGTTGCGCCTTCCATCTTAGCCGCTTCATACATGGATGTGCTTATTGTCTGCAAACCGGCAAGGAAGATAAGTATCTGAATACCTGACTTCCAAATCAAGTTGAACATTGAGTCAACCGTGCCTGTGACAATATTTATTAGTTCTGAACCCATATTCGCTTCACGCAACAGGGTATCCATGAATGTCGTGGAGAAAAGAGTGTTAACGCTGGACTGAGAGCGGAGTGCCTGCTGAAGCTGGTCACCCTGCATGATGCTGATAACAACACCGGAAGCAACGATAACCGGAAGGAAGAAGGTAGCTCTAACGATAAGTCTGCCAAGGAACTTCTGATTAAGCATGATTGCCATGAACAAGCTGAAGATAACGATAACCGGTACCTGATAGATCATGTTCTTAAGTGTTGTTGTAAGCTGGGGAAGGAATGTAGCATTAGAAATGAACAGGTCAAAATAATGCTTAAGTCCAACCGGCTGGAAAATAGTCGTTGAAACGCCTTCAACCGTTTCGAAGGTCATCTTCATAATACTGTAATACAGCGACTGGAAAAGAGGATAAAGGAAAATGGCAAGCATACCAATGATCCAGTGAATCATGAATGCCCAACCTACAATACGCTTTTTACGCTCATAAGGAATGAGCTCCTTGCGCATTTTAGGCTCTTTAACTTTTTTAGCTTTCTTTGCCGGCTTTTCTTCGACCGGCTCAGCTACTGTAGCAACTTCTGCGACTTCTGTGACTTCTGCAACTTCAGTCTCAACTGCTACTTCTCTGATATCGTCCGGAGTATTGCTCATCGATTATTTACCTCCTTCGATAATCACATAGCTCATCGGCTCGACCGACTTTCCGCTATATGTAAGTGTATCTTTTTTGCTGTAGTTTACAACGACCTTTACACCGTTGTCATATGTTGTTACAGCGCCATCCTCAAGGTTTTCATGAGCAGAGATAGTTGCTGTACCTACAAGTGCATGGAGCTCAGCGATCTGCTTCTGTTCTTCAAGGAGAATGGGAAGCCAATAGCTGTAGTCAGGTGAATAAAGCTCGTCATGCTCTGTATCCTTAATTATGCTGGGATTTCCGCCCATAAGTGCGTAGTACAAATATGAACCGGTTTCAATAGCTTTAAGGAACATTTCAGTATGGTTACCATACTGGTTGAGCGGCTTTGTTGCATAAGGAACATAGCCGTGGAGAACGATCTGATAGAACGGGATAGACTCAAGCGCGATCATAAAGCCTGTGTTTGTCATAGGTGTATTTATAGTCGCAGTTACCTGACCAAGATAAGAGCCGAGAGTGCCGCTGCCGAGAATGCTTATCTTTGAAGACAGATCACGAAGAGCTGTATCAATGTATGTACGCATATCGTCACGAGCGTTACCAGGGTTCTTAGCGTTTCCAAAGTCGTTGTACAACGTTGTAGTTGCCTTGGAAAGAGAAATACCCATAGACTGGTCAAACTTCATTATAGCAGTTGTAGTCTTATTAAGTGTTTCTGCAATCTTTGTGGGAGAAACAAGCTTTTCAATTCCTCTGGAAGCATCCTTGAGGAATACGTTACGGCGGTAATAGAAGATATCTGCTGATACAGCGTTGATATTACGTGCGGAATCCCATTCGAGAGAGAATCCGTTACCGCCCTTGCGGTAGTAAACATTATCTATATTGAGAAATACTTTGTCATTGTACTTGGCAATAGCTTCGGAAATGGCCTTGAGACCCTTCTTTCCACCGATTTTTGATATGGGATCAAAACCGGTCTGAACCTTGCCGCGAATCTCACTGTCGCTCCAGCCGTTAAGGATGAGGTAAAGCGAACCAATGTTGTTTGTATTGAGCTCGTCGATAATATCTAAAGCCTGCTTATTCGTTGTGTATGTTTCGGTAATGATAACAGGAATACCGAGAACGGAACGCTTTACGCGAACTGCGCCCTGAAGAGAGAGGAAGAAGGGAGCTTCTTCGGGAACTTCTTCACGGAAGCCGTCGAGAGCGATAAGGTATTCTCTGTATGTTCTTGCCATACCGACATAGTCGTTTTCTTCAGCGCCAACGAACATATAACGAACAGAGAGAGCATCAAGATCAATATCACCGCTTTGATATACGGCAACGTCCTGTGTTCCCCAACCGTTACCTGTGTCACCAATCATGAAAACATCGGTATAACGAAGGTCGAATTGGAAATAAGTACGGTTACAATCAGCAGTCTGTCCGCAGTAAGCCGCGTCAGCCCATGCATTACCGATACCTTCTTCTGCTATAGCGATAAAGCCATAATCATAACCCTTGATACCTACAACAGGAAGAAGGAGAGATTCGTGAACGTTGATAACTTCGTCCTGAGACTTAGTTGCATCGCCGCCTGCCAAACGTGCATGGTAAGTTGTGCTTATCTTGCTTTCGTTTGTAAAGCCGATGACAGAGCCGCTTCCGTCAGGAACGACCATATATCCGTCACCGTCACCGATAACTGTTCCCATGAAGGGGAGAAGCTGAATGCTGTATACAAGATTCAGGTCTTCCTTTGTGGGAGGTTCAGAGTATACAGGAGGAGTAGGAGTGGGAAGCTGCATCGGGGTTTCGCCCTTTGCCCAAGCCTTCTCGTTCATTTCATCCTGCTTTGTCTTTACCTTTTGTACGTTCTGAGCGTACTTAACGTCCTTGTTGACGTTTGCAGCATTTGTAGCCTCGATCATCTTCTCGAGTGTGCCGCTTTCTTCGATCTCAGCGGTAGGAACGCGAGCAACGAGACCGTTTTCATCAATTGTTACATAAAGAGGAACGGAAAAGTCAACAACAGTTTCCTTGATTTCTTCAGATCTGATGCAAGCGTAATCGTAATTTGCGACTTCTTCCATCGTGATCTCAACTTCTTCTGCAGTTATGCGCTTGCCCTTTTCATCGAGCGGAGCATAGTAGAAATGCATGATTCCTATTTCTTCAGAAGATGTATATACAAACTTAACACCGTTTTCAATCTCTTCAACTGTGAAAGTACCGGGCTTTACAGCAAATGTGAAGGAAGGACGGTTCTTTGTGCTCTTTGCACTGGGAACAGCCGTTCCAACGACTAACTGAGACTTAAGGTTATTTGTTGTTTGACCGCTCTGGTTGATCTTTATATCTTCAGGCGGGTTAGAGTACAGACGATAGCCTGTAGCCTTCTCCTCAACGCAGAAAAAGCAGTTCGACTTGTTGACATAAAGAATGTACTTGTCGTTTTCAGCTACCTTTTCCATGCCGTCGGGAGCTTTGCCAACGCTCATTTTCGGATATCCGCTACCATTCTGATAGCTGAGATATTCGGGAGCCTGTTCAACATCCTCTTGCGTAAGAACGATGTCCTCACCTACATTGCCTTCAAGCGTTACAGCTTCCTCGGCAGATACGGTGACGCCAAATGATGTCATGAGCATAATTGCTGCAAGG
The DNA here is from genome assembly GCA_015067075.1 of Oscillospiraceae bacterium. Taxonomy (GTDB): domain Bacteria; phylum Bacillota; class Clostridia; order Oscillospirales; family SIG530; genus SIG530. The sequence goes on along the minus strand of SVND01000013.1, from coordinate 31,277 downwards.
ATAGTAGAAATTATCTGTATAAACTTCTTATTCATTTATTGTGCACCTACCTTTCTTAGAAATATCTGAACGCGATTTCAGACCAAACTGTCTGGAAGAAGATTATGATCTGATTGAAAAGTGAATAAATGAGAAGCACGAGGATAAGAATTATTGCGAGAACTGCAATCGTAAGAAGCATCGAGATAAGTGTTTTTGTGAATGAGTACTGATGTACGACACGCAATGCCTGATACAGCAAGCAGACGCAATAGAAGGTCATAAACGTTACGAACCAGGAAAGGAACACCTGTTCTTCGATTATGATAAGATTTGATACGATCAATTCGATAAGACGCATCAAAACGTACGGCGTAAACGCATATGCCATATAAGTGGCAATTTCGCAAAGCTTTCCTTCGCCGTCCATAAGGGTGCAAACGCACCAGTTAGAAATAGCGAACAGGAAGAACGGTGCAAGCGTTCTTGCAACGATAACGATTACGTTAAGCTCGTCGGGTCTTGACAGATTAAATCTGAATCCGGTATACTGCTTTGAAAGGATCTCAATAATGATCCAGGCGATCATAAGAGCTATTACAAATCCCCAAGAGTAATACCTTTTAAACTTCATCTCATCGAATGTGTCGATAGGATGACCAAGGAGTGTCTTGAAATTTTTTCTTACTTCTTTGAATTCATTCATTTTTCGTCACCCCTTCTTTCTTCTTTGCTTCATTTCCTGAAGCTTCGCATTAAAGCCCTTGCTGGTGAATACAAGCAAGGCGATCATTACGATAAGAACTATAACGATGATCCAACCGAAGTTCTGACGAACAACTTCGTCTCTGAGCTTTTCAAAAGCATCAGATTCTTTTTCATATGCATAGCCCTTGCGGAAATAATCAACGGCTTCTGCATACTTTTCACTCTTAAGCATAGCTTCGCCCATGCCTACGTAAGCAAGCTCGTAGTTGCAGTTAAGAGCAAGAACCTTGGACCACGGTGCAAGAGCGTCTTCATAAAGACCGTCATTAAACAGCTTTACAGCTTCAATGATCGTTTCACCGTATTCAGTGGGTTCAAAGATAGTGACGCGTCCCTGCATAGCATCGAGAACGAATACTTTTCCGTCGTAAGTATCGATACCTGTCGGCTTTTCAAGTGTTCCAAACTGCGCACCGCTACCTGTTCCGAAGGTCATAAGTGTGTTGCCTTCCTGGTCGAAAACGTAAATACGTCTGCGTTCCTGGTCAACAGCATAGATAAAATCGTCTTCGTCAACGCAAACTTCAACGAACTTTGTTACCTTTGATGTCTGCTTGTAGAAAATGCTTTGTCTGTCACCGAAGTTTATCGTTGCACCCAAGGGATAGATATTCTTTCCAAGGGGATTAAGCTTACGGATCTGTTCAAGGTTTGTGTTGGAGAAGTCTGTGCAAGTGTAGATAAATCCTGCATCGTCGATGTCAAAGTTATCGTATTCGATGGGAACGTATCTCGCTGTAGCATCCTTCTGTTCCTTACTCATTATCTTTTTCCAGAAACGGTCGTTAAGGAGCTTAAGCGTTACTTCAACGTTTGCACTTCCGAAGAAGCAGTTAAATGTTCCGTCGGGGTTGAAAAGTACAGCGCCCTGGAAAACTGTTTCGGAAATTACGTATACCATGTCGGAGTTGTCTACAACGACCTTCTTCGGCTTATACGTATCAGATGTATAAGCTTTGTCAAGCGGTCTGTAGAAAGCCATGGAGATCTCACCGTCGTGATTGATCTTTATAACTCTGTTGTTGCCAGAGTCGGCAATGTAAATGTACTCACCCTTTACGAAAATGCCTTTTGCCTCGTTAAGAGGAGTATAGATGCGGGGGTCAACCTCAGCAGGAGCTTCATCTGCAGGAACTTCTTCTGCGGGAGCTTCTTCTGCTGTTTCAGGCTGTTCGGCTGCTTCAGTAGCATCGCCTTCGCCCTCGCCTTCACCTTCAGCAGCGTCACCCTCTTCAGGAGCGGGTGTAGCAATAACTGCGGGAGGCTCCATGTATGTCTCAGCACTTGCCCAATAGAACTGGTCAATAACCTTGACTGCACGGTATTCTTCTTCTGCATTCTTATTGTTGATTATAACGACTCTGTTATTCTTCGTATCAAGAATATAGATATCGCCGTCATCAGTTATCTGCATATCGTCGGGCTCAAGGAAGCTCTGGTCAAGTCCCGCTGTAACAGCGTTGAACCAACCTGTCGCCAGATAAGAGTCCGGAGAAGCTGCGTCAACCTTCCATTTAGTCTGTACATAGCTTCTGTAAGGAGCGTCCGCAAATGCTACAGCTCCCTGACTGAGCAATACGGCTGCCATAACCAAGATTGCAAGAATGCGTTTTAAGCTTTTTCTCATCTGTGTTACCTCCTTCAGCCGTTAATCTTTCATACCTGCATTCGCCATAGCTTCCATAACATTACTCTGAGCAATAATGAATGTAAGGATAGGCGGAATGATCATTACCAAGCCAACTGCCGCACCAACACCAGCACGGGCGATACCGCCTGCTGCGAGCTGTGACAAAACTGTCGGCAAACCTTTGAGCGATTCATTGTAAATAAACGCTGTATCGCTGCGTCCCCAAAGACCGTTGAACGAGAAGATGACCAACGTGAGCCAAACGGGCTTCATTGAGGGCATTACGATGCCCCAGAAGATTCTGTATTCAGAGGCGCCGTCAACTCGTGCCGCTTCAATAATTTCAGCCGGGAAGTCGATCATATTCTGACGCATAAGGTAAAGACCGTATACGTAAGCAAGGGACGGGAGAATGAGAGCCCAATATGTATTGATAAGTCTCATGCTCGAAATAATGATGTACTGCGGGATAAATGTAACGTCACCTGTGAAAAGGAGCGCTACAGTGATAAGGCTGAAAAAGAATTTTCTGCCGGGGAATTCATGCTTTGCAAGGGGGTATGCCGCCATGGAAGCAAGAATAACCTGCAATGCTGTACAAAGGATACTAATGAACAAGCTGTTGAAAAGGTATCTGGAGAAAGGTACCCACAGGTTAGAAGTAAGAGTAAACAGCATTGTGAAGTTGTCAAGCGTCGGGTTTACAACGTAAAATCTCGGGGGATATACGAACAATTCTTCCAACGGCTTAAGAGACTGAATAACTGTGTAGAAAAGCGGAACAACCATCATTATACCCATCAAGAAAAGGATGATGATAATAGTCGCGTTACCGCCGCCGCTTCGGTTGACCTTACGGCCGTGTTTTGCAATAGATGCCATTTATATCCTCCTCCCTTAGTCCTGATTGAGTAGCAAGGCAATTACGTTTCTGAGAAGAATCATGAACAGGAACAGAACCGTTGCCATTGCGCAAGCGTAACCCATTTCCATCTTGGTAGAACCTGTATCGGTAATATGCAAGACGACGGTGTGGGTTGAATAGTTGGTTGACGGGAAGCCTGTAAGAGAAGCAGCAACGCTGCCGAGAGAGAACGACGAAGCGATCTGCATAACAGCACCGAACATAAGCTGAGGCTTGATGGAGGGCAATGTAAGGAACCAAAGCTCCTGGAAACGGTTTCTGATACCGTCGATAGCGCCTGCTTCATACATTGAAGTGTTAACGGTCTGAAGACCTGCTATCAAAGCAAGGAAGCCGGAACCAAGGCTGAGCCAAAGCTGAACGATGATAACAACCGTCTTGTTGTAGTTTTCGTTGATGAGCCAGTTGATGGGGTCATCAAGGATACCAAGGCTCATAAGTGTGGAGTTAAGAAGACCGTATGCGTCACCGCTGAAGATGTATGTCCAGATGAATATGGCGCTACCTGCAAGAGACGGAGCATAGAACATGATCGTAAGAAGTGTTCTTGCCGTTCTGCCGAGTTCGTTAACGAGCCAAGCAATGATGATAGCACTCAAATAAGCAACGGGGCCTGTGATGAACGCGAATACGAGAGTGTTCTTGACGGATATCATGAAGATATCATCGTCAAGGAACATTCTTATATAGTTTTCAACACCGATAAAATTCGGTACGGATACGCTGTTGAAGTCCGTAAAGCTGAGAACCATAGATGCGAGAATCGGAATAACTGTAAAGATTACGAACGCCAGAAGGAAAGGAGCCAAGAATAAATAGCTACTTCTGCTTGCCCATATTTTCTGTCCGAGATTAGGGCCTTTATAGACGTTCTCTTGAACTTCTGCATTTTGCTTTTTCATTACTTTCCCCTCCTTTAATCAAGACCAAATTCGGCACGCTTACGTGTGATTTCGGAGTTTGCGATGATCATATGTTCATAAACTGCGTCACGCGTATTTTCGCCGTTGAAGTAAACATCTCTGAATGCGTTGTCAATAGATCTGGAAACATAGTAGCCACCGACGACTTCGGGAATTGTAACTACGTGTTCACGCTGCTCAGCAAGTATTTCAAGCTCAGTTGTGGACCACGGAAGCATTTCCAAAGCTTCAAGGTTAGCTGTATCGTATCTGGATGCCGCACCCATAAGGATTTCAAGTTCGTTACCGTAACGAGCCTGAGCCTCAGCGGATACCCACCACTTAACGAATGTCCAAGCCTCTTCCGGATATTCCGTATCGGCAGGGATAACAGCCGCAGAACCTGATGTAGCTTCTGTTCTGTCTATAGTACCATCCTCTTTGAGTGTGCCCGGAATGGGAGCCATCTTCCAAAGACCGCGGATTTCGGGAGCAGCAGCAGAGAGAAGGTTGTATGTACCGTAGCCTGTGATACCGATGGGCATTTCACCTGTACGGAAACGGTTGTAGAAGTCGAATTCAAGCGGGAAGGAATAGAGCTTATAGAACTCAGTCCATTCCTTGAATGCTGCGAGAGCTATCGCTGAGTCAAGGTCAACAGCTGTAAGGTCGTCCTTGAATACCTGACCGCCCTGCTGGAGAAGAAGAGTGATGTACAAGTCTCTTGTACCAAGACCTGTGTTGATACCTGCAGCAGCCATGGATGTATACGGCAAACCGATCTCCATGTTGTTTCTCTGGATAACAGGGATAAGCTTATAGAACTCTTCCCATGTTTCAGGCGGCTCAATACCAAGGTCTGTAAATATGTCTGTTCTGTAGAACATCATATGGTAGTTTTCCGTTACGGGAATACCGTAATACTTGTTGTCGCCGTTGTACTTATACGGTTCGGCAGCACCTTCATTGAACCATGCAAGAGTTTCCTCGTAATCTTCGAAATCAGAAAGCGGATAGAGTGCGCCTCTGGCTGCGAGGTTTACAGGGTCAGCACGTCCTGTAGACGTAAGAACGTCAGGAGCCGTGCCTGCAATGATAGCCTGAGCAAGACCGATCTGAGCAAGCTCAAGGTTTACGTTGATGCCGTACTTCGGTGTGAAAGTATCGGTTATCATTCTCTTAACGATTTCAGCCTGTTCACGAGAGCCCGGGAACCAAACTGTGATAGTCTTTTCGCCGCCTTCAGCTTCGTCACCGACTGTGGAGTAGTCAGTTGTGAAGGAGCCGATGAAAGCCTGAACCTGGAATACGAAGTTTTCGCCCCAAGTTGCCTTATTGAATGTGTTTTCAGCGTCGGCAGATGCGATAGAGATAACGTCTATTTCAAGAGCCTGCTGCTGAAGCTGCATCATGAGAGAAGAAAGGCTTGTAACTGTATCTTTATAAGCTGCCATTCTTTCTACGATCTCTTCGGGATCTTCAGCGAAGTCATTAAGCTGGTCAGCTGCGTTAAGCATGATGCTTATTTCACCGCCCTTATTACCGATTATTTCGGCAAGGCGGAGAGCTTCTGTTTCAAGCCAGTTGGAAACTGTGAAGAACTTATCTGCGAGATACTCAATATCGTTTTCAAGCTTATAGTCACGGTATTGGTCAGGAGATGTAGTTGTGATAGCGATGATCTCACGGTAGGTGTAGTTAAGGAGATATACGCTTTCTTCAAGAGTCTGAAGAGTCTGAGCAAGTTCGCCCATCGTAACCTCAAGTCTTATTGTGTGCTTGCCGGGTGTAAAATGGATGAGATATGCTTCGCCGTTTTCATCGGCGAGCTCAAGAGTCTGCCAATCGTTGCCGAAATGGAATGCAACGCCGTCAAGCTCTTCAAACGGTACTGCACCGTCGATGTAAACTCTACGAGAAGTGAACAGACCGGAAATGAAATTCTGTCTGTAACGGAATGCGATCTTGTAATCGCCTTCCTGTTCAACGTCAAAGGACCATTCTACCCATTCACCGACTGTCTGCCAGTTTGTACCACCGATAAGGTTGAGTATAAGAGCAGAGGGGTGAGACGGAGAAGTAGCAGGGCCGCTTCTGTCCCAGTTGGGAGTGATGGAGGAAATGGATTTGAGATCTGTAACTTCAGCTTCGATCGTCTTTACAAAGCCCGTAGCAACACCGGAGTTGCTGATGGATGCTCTGTATTCATCGTAAGTAGGAGTCTTATCTGTATTGTAGACCTTGATCCAGTCGATAGCGAAGTTTGTCTTTGTTCCGCTGAGCGTAATGGTATTTTCACCGGCTTCGAAATAAACCATGAGCTCTTCAGTGTAAACAGCCTGGCTGTCTGTAAAATCAACTTCACGCCAATCTTCGACAAGAATCTGAGTAGGACGGATATTGTTGCCGCGGGAATCGGAAACGAAGCCACGGTCATCAACATTAGCGCCTTCAACCTTTTCATCAGCCCAAAGCTTAGTAAAAACAAGTTCAGCAGCGCAGTCGAAGGGCATTTCGCCGTTCAACTTAAACTTAAGCTCGATATTACCGCTTGTCGTCTTGCCTTCAACAGGGAAAGAAGAATATTTCATGCGAATAAGATAAAGACCGGCTTTATCTACATTGAAAGTATATTCAACTTCACCTTCATCCTGCCATTTAAGAGCAGCGGCAGCACCGTTATAATTGTTTACAACAGAAACTTTATCACCGCTAACGATCTTTGCGCTTTCGCCTTCAATGAGGATCTCCTTGATAGGACGGTCCGCATCGGCATAAGCCTTGGCATACTCCGTGTAGATCTTACGGTTTCCGTTATTGTTGAGTATCTGAGCAACAAGCTCGTCAGACAACATTTCCGGATCCTTGTACTTACCGGGAGTAGGTGTCACGGTTGTCTCACCGTCAGGTTCAGTACCTTCAGGTGATGCGTTCGGATCAATCGTCAAGTGTTCAACCATCCACGCCTGAATCTCAAACGGGTCGCCCATAACGGAGATTTCGAAGTACACCAACGCAACGAAAACTACGAGGACAACTACAAGGATTGTCGCAATCGTCTTGACAATTTTGTTTTTGGACATAGAATCATCCCTTCCTATGATAGTAGCCGGATAAGCTTTTTTTGACAAATAACTTCGAAAAACAGCAAAAACCCTAAAAAGACACGAAAACTTAGGCATGCTCCATTCGTACCCTCTGATACGAATATCACATCCCGACAGATCCCATGTGTTTCAGGGCGTTTTATTTGAAATTTAAAACATTTCTTTGCCATTTTACAAGCAAATATAATTGTCTTTATGTATTATAATCTATTTATATGCCTTTTGTCAACAGAAAATTTCAATTTTTTACGAACTTTTTTTAATATCTTTTTTCTTATATTTTGCTTAAAAGTAAAAAAAATGAATATTTTTTTGATGTTCTGCCGTTTTATCACCCTGATTAGCCTCGGTTTTGCCACGTTTTTGCCGTGTTTCATCGTGACTTTTGCACAAAAACTGTAGATATAATCTATAAAAATTTGTTTTCTGTGGAATGCTTTAAATACCGCATAAACTGATTTTCACGGTGTTTATTTCTATAATTTATGCCTCCTATTTGCATTTTAATATATAATGTATAATAAAGAAAGGAAAGCTTTGCGCGCAATAATTCATTACCGCAAAGCTTTCCTTATTCCGATGCTTTGAAATTATATATAGGTCTCACTCTTTCTCTTATATATGCCGTCGGTTCGATCCGCTCCACAATATCCGTCATATCCTTATACGCCATCGGTGCTTCATCAAGCGTTCTTCGATCAACGCACGTTGTATATATGCCTTGCATCTCCGTCTTGTATTGCTCCAACGACAGCGTTTTCATCGCATCGTTTCGGCTCATGATCCGACCCGCCCCATGAGGTGCAGAAAAATTCCAATCCTCATTCCCCTTTCCTATGCAGATAAGCGCGCCGTCACGCATATTTATCGGAATCAGCAGTTTTTCCCCTGCCTTCGCCGACACGGCACCCTTGCGTAATATCATTTCATCAGTATCAATATAGTTATGGACAGTTGTAAATCGTTCAACTTCCTCAAAATTCATTCCTTCCATGATGATACGCGTCATTGCTGCTCGGTTTATCGAAGCAAATCGCTGTGTAAGCTTCATGTCGTGGATATAATCGTCAAACATCTCACCCTGCACAAATGCCATATCGCGTGGTATTCCCGTCGCCATTACGCTGTTTGCACGCATCTGCGCAACTGTATCTGCAATGTTTGAATATTGCCCATTCTCCTTCATCTTAGCTATTTTTTCGCATATTTCACGGTGCAGATCCCCCTTTAGCTTCTTGTACCCCGCATCTTGATAGTATTTTGCGACCTCCGTACCCAAATGGCGGCTGCCTGAATGAACCACCAGATAAAGCGAGCCGTCTTCACCGCGGTCAATTTCAATGAAATGATTTCCGCCGCCCAGCGTACCAACGCTTCTGTACGCACGCTCAATATTCATCTTTGAAGCACTGCGAAGCTTTTCCAATTCCACCATTTCGCAAAGCTTGTAAGGTTCACTTCTTACTTCTCTGCCATACGGGATCCTCTCGCGGATAATGGCATCGAGCTTTTCAAAGTCCACTTCTTTTTGTGCGAGCTTTACCGTTTCCATACCGCACCCGATGTCAACACCTACCATGCCCGGAACGACCTTATCCGTAACGGTCATCGTCGTTCCGATAGTGCATCCCATTCCCGCATGGACATCGGGCATGATTCTTATCTTGCTTTCGGCAAAACACTTCATATTGCATACGCTTTCAATCTGCCGGTAAGCCTTTTGTTCAAGCTCTCCGCAATAACATACGGCTTCGTTATATTCACCTGATACTTTAATCATTTTTCCTCCTTTTTACTGTGTCTCACAAGGACGCAATACAGCCGCAAGCTGTGTGAGCACATCTACGTTTCCGTTCAAGTTGATATTACCCACATTTTCGCATATACGCTCCATATATTCAAGCTCCTTGAGCTTATAAAGCGTTTTGTTTTCATCCATAAGCTTTGCTGTATTGAGTAGCGATCTCGTTGATGCAACCTCTTCGCGGCGTGTTATTACATTCGCCTGTGCACGCTTTTCAGCCACAAGCACCGTGTTCATTATATCGCGTATTTCACCCGGAAGAATTATGTCCTTTACTCCCGCATCCGTTATTTCAACGAAAAGCGTCTTTTCTTTTTCCTTGAGCCGCTCGAGCATATACTGCGCAAGTCTGTCTTTGTTTTCCAATATCTCGTCGATCCTGTATCTACCTACAAATTCACGCAATGCAAGCTGCGCACTGATGTGAATTTGCTGCTGATAATCGTCGATCTCCGTAACTATTTTCATATAATCGGTTATACGGTAATTACAGATAAAATTGATGCGGACAGATACCTTATCCTGTGTAAGTATCTCCTGACCGACAATATCCATGCGCATAAGCCTTGTATCAACAAATGTTACATCGACGTTTACACCCATTCTCCAAAAATAATATGTACCCGGCTCTAAAAGCTTCACAAACTTCTTGTCGAAGTACAATCTTCCTTTCTGATACTGCTCGACCTGTACCTTAATATACTCCGTCATCTGCGGTATCTTTCCGAAAATATACTTTGGTACATCGTCAGCAACGTAAGGCGTTGATATATCAACGATTTGAAATTCATGTTTATCATCCGTATTCCAAAACGCATATTTGCCCCGTCTCAAAACGGATAAAAATCTGCCGTTAACGAAATGGATGGCAATTTGTTCATCCTTTACCTCTACGACATCTGTTTGAGCAGAAACATCTTCATTTTTGAGAAGCTGCTCGAGCGTACATTTTTCGGAATGTACCATTTCTTTTGTCAGGACCTTTTCAACTGCATTGTCCCCAAAAATATGATATTTACCTGCGTCAAGCAATTTAACAAAACGGCCGTTTTTAAAAAGAAATCCCTTTTCATTTTCATTTACTACGATCTTCATTGTTTTTCCACCTTTCAAAATATATATTTCTCGCTTTCTGCGATAATTTTTGTTGTTGCTGCCATGTACCGTTTGCGGCTCAAAGCTTAAGTGTCGGGATCAATATACGGAAAGACTATTCTTTTGGCATATTTCTCCCTCGCACGGTATCTGCTGTAAGACAAGGCGCTCGGTACATTTGTGACAGCTTTAATGAACAGAACGGGCTTTCGCCCATGAGAGCGGTCTTGCGACCAACCAGCCTATTGGCTTGTGCTAACACAAGGCTTGCACAAGGCAGGATTCGAACCCGCAATAATAAAACAATTTGTGGGCAAAGATCGATACATTGCACCTTTTTCTCAGTCATGCCCGGCATACGCTTCGGAACATCCGGCGCACCGCGGTGAATCAAACACTCGCACAGGGCTTGCTGCAATTACATCTTACCAAATTTTTTCTGCTTTTTCACGGAAAAAAAGTTGCGAACTTAAAAAAGTCCGCAACTTTTTTGATCTTTCAATCTTCTTTTTATCAATTGTTCAAACTCTTTCGGCTCAACGACCTTTACAAACGGTCCAAAAGAAAGTACCCGTATTACCATTTCAGTCTCGTCACTCTTTTGATATGTAACCGAAAGCCGATACTTGCCGTTTTCAAGCTGTCTTGCCTGCTTTTCAAAATGAGCAAAGTGCATCATAACTCTTTCAAGGGTATTACGTCTGTCCTGAAGCTCCAAAACAAGCGTTTTCTTTCTGTCGTGCCATCTTTTCTCGGTTATTTCGCCGTGATAAAGCTCACAAGACAGTATTTTTCGCACGTTAACCGTGTTTCCTCGGTAATCGCCTTGAGTTATCAGCCTGAACTTGTCATCCTTCTCTGAAAACTCCAGCCTTAACGGCATTACAGCCATAAGGGTTTTGCCTTTGCTTTTATTTTCAATTTCAATTTTTAACGCCGTTTTTTCGTGTATAGCTTTTAAGATCGTTTTGAAAACACCGATGTAATGCTCATCCTCAAATGGATCTCCATCCGCATATTTATCAAAAATGTAAATATCATCAGCGGTAAACAGCGGCTCAACATCCTCTAAGCCGTCCAATGATATGTCAAATAACTTTATTCTTGCATCTGCCATTATGGCTTTCAGCCATCTTTTTTCAAGCAACGTCAACGGCATCGTCGGCTCACGCTTTATAGGTGTCGTCATATCACCGTTTAGCAGCTGCCATTTGCCGCTTTTAAGCGCAGGAATAACTGTCATCGCGCTTTCTGAAAAGGCTTTTTCCTCAACGATGCTTCTCATTCTGTCCTGTGTCATTTTCTCCGCCACAGCTTCCGACAATATCTGCGCCACTGCATTATAATATGCGCTGTAAAGTTCACTGAACATCATCAGCTTCATCCCCTTCCACGCCGTAAAGCTCATACATCATTTGCAGATCTTCTTTGAATTGCTTTTCCAGCTCTCTGTTTGAAAAGCTAAGCTCTGTTATTCGGCATATAAACGTACGTATCCAAGGTATCATTTCGTTTATATCGTACACATCAGCTTCGAAGCTTGCCGTAGTTTCCGATGTGCGCGTAACCTTGCCGCACCGTTTTTCTCTCAACAACCGTCCGTATATGTGCTGTTCATTCTTCGCAAATTTAACGCTGAAGCGGACCTTCTCCGTTTTTCCACCCTTGTTGGATATGGTAACACCCCACGTATGCTTTTGTATCTCGTCAAGCCTTCTTCTGTATTCATCAAATGCTCCGCAAGCATTCTCAAGCTTTACGTCGGTAATATAATCCAATCTATATGATCTGAATACGCCTGTTTGCATTTGTATTCCCAAAAGATACTGACGTCCGCTTTGTACACTTATAAAAACTCGCACGGGAACTACTGTCAGCTCAATTTCCTGCGATAGCTTCGGATTTTTATTCTTTATTCTGATAGCACGCTTTTCAGCCATCGCGTCAAATATATCGCAAAGCACCTGACTGTCAAGTGTGCTTGTAATATAATGATGTTTAAAAGAAAAGCTTCGTCTCGGCGCCGTTTTCATTTTGTCTATGAGAAAAGAGCCTACAATACCGCAGGGTGCTGTTTCGGAAAAAAAGTCGATTGCATCTTGCATACCGTCCGTCTTTACACTTGGCATTCGGCTGTACATCAGCTTTTTGCCGTATTTTTCCGTGTGTATCAGCCCTTCATCCACATATTCCTTAAGCTTTTTTCTCACCGTAGACTCGTCAAAAATCATCGGTTCATCAAAGTGAGCCAAGTATTCCGTGTCTATCTTCTCCGTTATCTGTGACAGCGTAAGAGCAATATTCTCGTGATATAAAATATCAAAAATTATGAAATGCAACGTTATATCGCCATCGGTAAAGCTACACGTTTTCCATGCTTTGTATAAAGGATTACGTTCTATGGCACGACTGTCAATGGATAAAAAAACATTTTTCCCTTCCTGTGTCCGGCGAAAGCTCAGATATTCTCCGAGCCAGCTGTCTATTCTGCGCCGCTCGTCATCATAAGAACGAGCGCTTTTATTATCAAATTCGTCACGGCTTTTAAACCCGTATACATAAAATTCACGCATATATTCGCGTACACGTTCAAATTTCTTTACCAGCTCGCTGTATGCCATAATCTCACCGCCTTTACTATTATTATAAGCGTATACCGTCCGTTTGTCAATCCTGCTTTACAGATGCAAACAAAAAGCAGAGGCTCATCATTTTTGATAAGCCTCTGCCGTTTTATCATTCAACGTAATTGATAAGACCTGCTTTTTCTGCAAGTGCCACATATTCATCGAGGTCAAAGCCCGGATGACCTGCAAGGTAATGGTTTTTGCCTTCTACGCCATCGCTTGTCGTCCATTCAATGAGATAGAACTCATGACGTGCATGGAAGTATTTGATGTTACCTATTCTTACGTTTGTGTTTGCAGGTGCGCTTGCGTCGCCCTGCCATACCGTTTCACCTGTGCGAACGTTTGTAATCTTGAACTTGACGGATACATCGTGTGTAAACTCGTTGCAAAGATATACGGGCTGTCCCCAGTTTTCAGGCTCGCCCAAGATCATGCAGACAGGCTGCTGTGAGCGCTTGATGTAATCGTAAGCTATCTTCTTGGAGTAGTAATAATCAACTACAGCATCGGAGAACTGCGGCCAACCGTCGATAAGATTCCACCAGATTATACCCGTCTTGCGCCATTTCTTTACACGGAAAGATTCAATAAAGAATTTTTTCGCTTCAGCCTGAGAGATCTGGCTTGCCTTTGCAAAGCGGTCGATATCCGTGGGGATTTCGCCGAACAGCTCACCTATCTGATTTGCCATAAGCTCAACACGGTAATTAAACATACCGTTGGGATCTTCGATGGGATTTGTGCAGTGACCGAACCAATCCATGTTATCCTTATACGGCCATACCTTGTCGGGACGGCAGAACTTACGGATAGAGGACGGAGACGGGCAGCCGTGATAACCCATTTCGCTGGCAAAATAGCAATCGGAATCTGTATAGAACTTGTTCTTATAATAATCGCGGGGGCCCCAAAGGTGATCCTCTGTTATACGCTTTTTGCCCTTGAACATATCCTCATCAAAGAAGGGAGAGCTGGGGATATAAGGACGGCGCGGGTCGTGCTTGAACAGCACTTCGGGCAATACTTTTCTTGTAAGCAGGTTGCGGTTGGGGTCGATACCGTTAGGAACCATGCCCTGATCGTTTTCATTATCGCCTGACCATACTGCGATACAGGGATGAGCACGAAGACGCTTTACAACGCTTATCGCTTCCTCGCGCAGTCTGCTCTGGAAATCCTCATCTGTGGGATAATTTCCGCAAGCCATGCCGAAATCCTGCCATACAAGAATACCGTGTCTGTCACAGAAATCATAGAAAATATCGTTTTCGTAAACGTTACCGCCCCAACATCTTACGATGTTGCAGCCGATATCGTCCAGCATTTCAAGGCACTTAGGCAAGCGCTCTGCATCGCGGGAGTGAAGTCCGTCAACAGGCACCCAGTTAGAGCCCATAGCAAAGAACTTTTCACCGTTTACATAGAAGCAGAAGTTTTCCTCAAGGTCAAGCTTGATGGAACGGATACCGAAAATAGTCTTGTATTCGTCGATAACCTCGCCCGCTTTAATAAGGCGCACCGTTACATCGTAAACGCTTGCATTACCCTTGTTGCGAGGCCACCAAAGCTTTGCATTGGGAACGCTGAAATGGAACTTACCTGCAACGAAAAAGACCTGACGCTTGTCATAGAATTTGCTGTCGCCGCAAACGCCTTCCGTTTCAATATAATAATCCTCGATAGAACTTGTGGGAATATTAAGACTGAAGAACATGGAGCACCATGCGTGTCCGCCTTCATTTCCGGGATTGAGCGCTTCAAGATAGACCTCTTTGATGCGTTCAACAGGTCGCATTTCCAATCTTACAGGACGCCAAAGACCTGCTGAAACTGTACGGCACATAATGTCCCAGCCGAATGTTGAGCCTGCCTTACGGATGTAAATAGACTCAAAGTTGTATGGCAACGCCTGATCGTACGCACAATATTCATATTTGCGAGCCTCAATAACCGTGGGATAAATATGTACGAGAAGCTCGTTTTTACCATCTAAAAGCTTGCCCGTTACGTTTATTTCATGGATAATAAGCTGGTTTTCCGTATGTGCAATGAGCTTTCCGTTAAGGTAAATATCTGCAATCGTATCAATACCCTCGAAAACAAGGAAAGCATCATCGTCAGTTACTTTCGCTTCAAAATCACGCCAGAACCAGAAATGGCACGTTTCATATTCACGAAGCTTGTATATGTTCAAGCCGTAAAACGGATCTTCAATTATGCCTGCTCTCATAAAATCAAGCTCATAGTTGCCTGGCACCTGTGCCGCGATAACATTAGCCGCTTTTTCAGCATCAGCTACAGTTGTCGGACAGTATTCACCCTTAAGATAATCACGCTCTTGAATGTATGACATACGCCATGCGCCGTCAAGACTTGTTTTTATCGCCATCAATATCGCTCCTTTTTTGTTTTTTTAAAAAACGGGAAGCGCGAAACACAATTATTGTATTTCTTCACTTCCCGTTTAACCTTCTTTCGTATTACGAAATTATTCAGCAGCTTCTTCTGTTGCTTCTTCTACAGCT
Source organism: Oscillospiraceae bacterium (assembly GCA_015067075.1). GTDB lineage: Bacteria > Bacillota > Clostridia > Oscillospirales > SIG530 > SIG530. Next base: position 15,912 of record SVND01000013.1, on the reverse strand, counting down.
TCTTCAGCCTGCGGCTCAAGAGTTGCACGGATAGAAAGACTGATGCGCTTCTTTTCTGTGTCAAGCTCTATGATCTTTGCATTAACCGTTTCGCCTTCTGTAAGAACGTCAGAGGGCTTGTTAATGCGGCGGTCTGCTATCTGAGAAATGTGGATAAGACCGTCGATGTTGGGGATAACTTCTGCAAATGCGCCGTATTCCATAAGCTTAACTATCTTAACAGCCACTACATCGCCGACGTTGTACTGCTTGATAAGCTCCCACGGATCAGCGTTGGGATCCTTGTAGCCAAGAGAAATGCGCTTCTTCTCAGGATCGTACGCCTTAACGTAAACTTCAACTTCGTCGCCTACATTGAAGATCTCAGCGGGATTCTTAAGTCTGCCCCAGGACATTTCTGTGATGTGGATCATGCCGTCTACGCCGCCAAGATCAACAAATGCACCGTACTGAGTAAGAGACTTTACGGGGCCTGTATACTTCTTACCAACTTCGATCTCGCTCCAGAATTTTTCTCTTGCAGCCTTGCGCTCTTCACGCTCAACAGCTCTGATAGAGCCGAGAACGCGACGGCGAGAGCGGTTGATTCCTGCTTCGATGATCTTGAAGGAAACTGTCTTGCCGACATATGCTTCAAGGTCTGCGCTCTTGTTGGAAGAAACGAGTGTTGCGGGTACGAATACATCAAATCCGTTGTAAAGGATAACGATACCGCCCTTTACTACCTGACGGACTGTTCCTGTAAGGACTTCGTGGCTTTCGCTTGCAGCCATAATGTTGTCCCAACCGTTGATAAGGTCGATCTTCTTGCGAGAAAGCATAATTGTGCCTTCATCATCGTTTACGCGAACAACGAAAAGCTCGATCTCATCGCCAACCTTAAATGCCTCATCTATTTTTACTGTGGGGTCTGCGGAAACCTCGGAAAGCGGAACAAAGCCGGCATATTTCGTTCCGAGGTCTACACGAAGCTCATTGGGAGCTATCGCGGCAATGACGCCCTTTACTCTGTTTCCCGAAGTTAATGTTTTGAGGTTGTCCTCAAGTGCTGTTGCAAAATCAAGTTCTGCGCCAAGGTTTGTGTTGTTGTCTGACATGTTTTTTATTGCCTCCCTAATAATAAAAGCAGGTGTTGATGCGCCGGCTGTAATACCGACAGTCATTCCTTGCTTTTTTTTCTGTTTCAGTATCTCCGATATTTCACGGAGCTCGCAGGTCGTTTCCGCAAAGTAAGTGTCCGCGCACCTTTCCTTGCATAGCTCATACAGCTTAGTCGTGTTTGAGCTGTTACGCCCGCCGATAACGATCATCGCATCGCATTTCGATGCAAGAGCCGTTGCCTCAGTTTGTCTTCGATGGGTTGTACTGCATATTGTATCAAATATTTTGCCATTTGTACAGACCTTTTTTAAATAATTCCTGCATTCTTGCCAAAAATTTATGTTTGTTGTGGTCTGAGATACCATTATTACACCATTTTCTTCAAAATAATGGTTATCTTTCAAGCATTCTTCCAGCTCTTTGATGTTTCCGCACACAAAGCATCTATCGCCTGCCCATCCCCTTATGCCTAAAACCTCGGGATGATCGTGACTGCCTATAATTATAACGGCTTGTCCCTGCTGTGACGCCTTTGCTACAATATTATGAATTTTTTTAACATACGGACACGTAGCATCTACGATATTAACACCCGTGTTTTCCATTTGCTCCACAATTTGCGGCGGTACGCCGTGGGAGCGGATTATAACGGTATCGCCCTTTTGCAAAAGAGATACATCTGTGCAGACCGTCACATCCTTTTCCGCCAACGTGGCATTCACCTGCGGATTGTGTATCAGCTCTCCGTATGTAAAAACACGACCGTTTTTTTCTCCGTCCGCAATCTTCATGGCTATATCAACGGCGCGTTCAACTCCAAAGCAAAAGCCCGCCGTTTCGGCTACGACTATATTCATCATCAAGCTTCCTTTATTCTTTTCATTATCTCGCGGCTTACCGATGAAAGGGCGCTCTTTTCCGAAAGGTCGATTTCGAGCTCCTTGCACTCAAAAACCTCACCGAAGCGAACGACCACCTTCGGAAAGTAAAATTTACGCTTTATCCATTCTATCCTTGCGGGAAGCACAGGAGTACCTGTTTTCACCGCAAACATTGCCGCGCCGTCCTTCGGCTCAAGCATCTCACCCGTTCTGCTGCGCGTACCCTCGGGAAATATACCTATTATATTGCCCTTTTTAAGCACGCTCAATACACTTTTTATTGATGACAGATCAGGCTTGTCCCTGTCGATAGGTATCATTTTATACGCCGTAAACAGCTTTGCTAAAAAAGCATTTTTGAAAAGCTCCATCTTTGCAAGAAAGCTCACATGGCGCGGTCGCATCGCCATTTCAATAAACAGCGGGTCGAGTGCGTTCAAATGGTTTGCGCATACTATGAGTGCGCCGCTCTTAGGAATACTCTGCGTATTTATAAATTTATAGGTAAAAATCAGATAAAACAGCGGCCGTACGATTGCGTTTATAACCTTTACAAACATTATAACGCCTTCTCCTTCATTCGCTGTTCCACAGCGGCTTTTACACAAAGATAGCCCTCTTCAAGAGTGCAACCCGTAGTATCCACCAAAACGGCATCGTCAGCCTGCTTAAGCGGCGCCGCCGCACGCTTGCTGTCGTTTTCATCTCTTTCGCGCATATCGGCAAGGACCTTTTCATAATCCACTTCCTGACCGCGTGAAACAAGCTCCTCATATCTGCGTCTTGCTCTGTCCTCGCAGGTCGCTGTCAAAAACAGCTTTACCTGTGCATTAGGCAAAATAACCGTACCGATATCTCTGCCGTCCATAACGACGTTTTGCTTTTCCGCAATACTGCGCTGAAGCTCGAGCAAAAATGCTCTCACCGAAGGTATGGCAGACACATTTGACGCATACATGGATATTTCGTGCTGTCTTATATCGGCAGACACGTCCTCACCGTTCAGATACACGCGCTGAACGCCATTTTCATCATGGGTAAAAGAAATTTCAATTTTATCAAGCGTTCCTGCTACCGCCTCAGCGTTTTTTGAGTCGATACCGTTTCTGAATGCATACAAGCCTACAGCTCTGTAAAGCGCTCCCGTATCAATATATACATATCCGAATTCCGAAGCTAATCTGCGCGATATCGTACTTTTTCCCGCACCTGACGGGCCGTCAATTGCAATATTTATCATCATCGTCTCTCCTTATTTAAGAAATACGTTCAAAATATTTGTAAACTGTACTCTTTGCTCTAAAAAAGCGTAATGCCCTGCATTATGTATAACGGCAAGTCCTGCGTTTTTCATCAGCTTCTCCATAAGCCGTCCATCGGCAAGAGGTGTTTCCGTATCGTTTGCGCCCCATATAAGGAGCGTTTCAGCCGTCATGTTTTCCAACAGCGGTGTCAGATCCTCATTCACCGTTTTGACGAGCGTACCACGCATTACAGGCGTTGAGTTGACATAGTCGGGCGAGCCATACCGCCTTTTAAGCTTTTCAGCCGCCGTCGGCAAAAGCTTCTTTATAATTTTCGACTCAAAAAACCTCTTTGCCACACGAACTATCGCCGCGCGAAGCTTTTTCCCCGCTGTTTTTTTACGCAATATCCCCGCGCTTCCCGTAAGTATTACCTTCTCGGCAGATACGGGATATCCGCAGGTCAAAAGCTTTATTATTACCCTGCCACCAAAAGAATGACCGAAAAGTATGGGATTATCTATACCGAGCTTCGTCAAAAATTCGCACATAAAATCTGCATAGTCGGACACGCTCCACGGGCTTTCAGGCTCGTCGCTTTCGCCAAAGCCCGGCAGGTCCAGCGCGTACACCGTGTGATTTTTCGATAAATGCTTTATAAGCGCATCGTAAACTCCGATGTTACAGCCCCAGCCGTGAATAATTACAAGTGGCTTTCCCTCGCCACAGCAGATATAGTTGATATTCAGCTTACCGATCTTAATTTTCATCGTTGCGCTTTATCTCCTCCCAATATCGTTTCGCCGCTTGCTCCGTTTTATTTTCACCGTACTCATAATATTCCTTATTCTTAATAGCATCGGGCAAGTATTGCTGCTCGACCCAATTATTTTTATATGCATGAGGATATTTATACCCAATGGCGTTGCCTAATTTTTCCGCACCACCATAGTGACCATCACGCAAATGACGCGGAATATCTCCTGCAACTCCGTTTCTTATATCAGCCATCGCCGCATCAATGGCGCATATGGCAGAGTTGGATTTCGGCGCCGTTGCAAGCATTATTGCCGCCTGCGCCAAGGGAATGCGTGCCTCTGGCAATCCAAGCTGAAGTGCCGAGTCAACGCAGGCTTTCGTTATAGCTATAGCCTGCGGATACGCAAGCCCAATATCCTCCGATGCAATGACCAAAAGCCTTCTGCACGCGGCAAGCATATCGTCTGCCGTCAAAAGCCTTGCCAGATAATGTACCGCCGCATCAGGGTCAGAGCCGCGGATCGACTTTTGAAGCGCAGACATAACGTCAAAATGGCTGTCGCCGTCCCTATCGTATTTTACGGCTGAACGCTGTGACACCTCGTCGGCATCAGCCACGGTAATCTTTCCGCCTACAGCCGAAACACTTATCAGCTCAACCGCGTTCAAAGCCTTTCGCACGTCGCCGCCGCATCTTTCTGCAATGAGCTGCGCAACTCCCTTTTCTATTTCATAGCCAATACCCATTCGCTCGCTCATTTTGGCAAATCCGCGCTCAATAACGGGAATTATCGCCTTCGCTCCAACAGGCTCAAACTCGAAAACGGTAGAGCGCGATAAAATAGCGGGATAAACGTAAAAATACGGATTTTCCGTTGTGGAAGCGATCAGCGTAAGCTTACCGTTTTCCATGAACTCCAAAAGTGACTGCTGCTGTTTTTTATTGAAATATTGTATCTCGTCTAAATATAATAATATTCCGCCGGGCGCTAAAAAAGTATCGATCTTATCAACGATTTCACGAATATCGGAAATTGAAGCCGTCGTACCGTTGAGTTTAAAAAGCTCCTTATCCGTGCTTTTTGCAATAATATTTGCCACCGTCGTTTTACCTGTGCCGGGTGGACCGTAAAAGATCATGTTTGATGCAAAGCCCTGTGACAGCATTCGGCGCAATATTCCGTTTTTACCCGTTATACGCGGTTGACCGACAACGTCGTCCAGCGTTTGCGGCCGTATCATATCAGCCAGCGGCTGCATACACGATCCCTCCGTTTCTTAATACGATGTAGATGTGACTTTATCAAGCACCCTACGATAATCTGCGGCATCGCTTTTCGCACCCGCAAGGTCATGCTCACGCCAATTTCCACATTCGACAGCCGTTGCCCCTGGAATTTCCCCTTCATAAGCGGCAACAAAAGTAAAGCATTCCTTCAAAAGTGCAAGCACCTGCTCATCGTTCATTCCGCGGCAAAGAAAATAAAAACCCGTTCTGCAGCCCATAGGGCCAAAATAGATTATACTGTCGCGGTACTCGGAATTTCTCAAATACGTTGCGGCAAGGTGCTCAACTGTGTGGATAGCACCGTTGCCCATTACCTCATCCTTGTTGGGCACACGCGTTCTTAAATCATATGTCACAACATCCCCGTCTATACGCGATACATACAAGCCCTTTTCAAGCTTTGTATGGTCAACTGTAAAGCTCGCTATCTTTTCCAAAGTATTTTCTCCTATATTCTCTCGCCTGTTTTAAGGCTTATATTTTCAACATCCATGCCAAAGCCTTTTATCTGCTTCGTCGCTTTTTCTACCGCTTTTTCAAATAGCGTAAAATAGCTGTCCTCGCTCGTTTCGCCTGTAAAAACATTCGTCCATTCGCGCTCCTCGGAGTTAAGATAATCCCTGTCCGTATCCTCCGTAACAGACATGATAAACGACGATGCCAAATGGGGCATTTTCTTTATGCTTTCCACCGTGTAAACAAGATTCTTTTTAAGTCCCGTCCTGTCATAAGACTTTTTCATCACAAAATACGTTCCCGTTACGGCGCTTTCCACCTGCCGGGCTGTAATCTCTCCGCCGTACACCTCTTTTATGGCTTCGGCATACATTTGCGCCAGCGTTTTTACGGCAAACATATGCTGTTCAAATATTCTATAAAGCTTAAATTCAGGGGGGAGCAGACCATCCTTGAGCCAGCGAATGCTTACCGTTTCCATGTCAGCCTCCACTTTCAAATGAAGCTCGAAATCAGAAACATTCTCGTCGCTTTTCTTCCAGACATCCACCACGGAATAAACAAGCGGATGAACCGTGCCGTCAAGAGCAATGTGGCACAAAAATCCGTACAAATACGCCTTTATCTGCTCCGATTTTTCCGCATATTTCATCATAGCATCGAACATGGGCTTTGCACCCTGCTCGTGCATTTGCTGACCGATTTTTCTGACGGGAAGCTCGCCCCACATATCCTTCATTTTTGGTGTGAAAAACAGTATATCAGGTCCTAAAGTGCCCCAATCGTAAAAGGCTCGGTTTCTTTCGATAAGGCTTTTTTCACCATTATCCAAATTTTTTAAAACTTCTTCTCCGAACAAATAATGGGCTGTAAGTGATGGCATTTTGTATCCTCTCTTATAAAATCTTTAAATGGACATAGCTGTACGGATATTTTCATATCCCGCCGCAATGGCATCAAGATTTTCTTCAGGTCCTTCAAATTCATATGCGATATCGCCGTCATAGCCTGCTTTTTTAAGTATCTTAAGGCATTTTGCAATAGGCACGATACCATGGCCCGCGATAGTGCCGCGGATATAGTTTGCGCCCGTGGTTTCAATAAATCCGCCGCTGGGTACAGGAATACCGCCGTTTTTGTAGATAAAGTCCTTTACGTGAACGTGCTTTGCATATTTTGCCAACGCCGCAACAGCGTGTTCTGGCGCTTCGTCTGCGCAAAGGAAATTACCCATATCTATAAGCAAGCCGTAATTATCGCAGTTTACTTCATTTACAAGCATCTCCATACGGTCGCTTGCCTGAAGATAAAATCCGTGGTTTTCCGTCATTGTTGAAATGCCCTTTTGCTCCGCATATTTCGTAAGCTCACGGATAAAAGGTGCAAGCTCCTTTATGGAAGCGCGATGATCCTTACCTGCCCACACAACGTCGTGGCGCATCTTTTTAGCTCCGAGAATTTCCGCAATATCAACGCACTTTTTAAGTCTTTCAAGCTCCTGCTCCGCAGTTGTCTTATAAAAATCTGCGCTAACCGTGTACGCACCCATGCGAAGACCGTTTTCAGCCAGCTTTTCCGCTGTTTCCTTTGCAAGCTCCTCGACACTTTGGTCTTCCTTGGCGGAAAGGTCGAGAAGATCCATAAATTCAAAGCCCATTTCCTTGGCACGCTTAAACACGTCGAAATTGCTTTCACCTGTGTTTCTCATATGTTTGAAATAACTGTAATTACTAACGCCTAAGATCATTTTAAGTACTCCTTTCTATTTTGAAGAACATTTGCGATATATTTCATACATTTCCGATTTATCTATGATAGCTTGTGCATTTTTAAAATTTCTCGCATCAGCTATAAGCTCAACGTATTTTTCTATTTCTTTTTCTGTAAGCTTGGGGGCTTTCCCCGTGAGTACACGCAAGCCAAATTCAAACTCAGCTATACTGTCTACCTCAAGCAAGGAAAAAATCGTTTCCGCATATTCAGGCATTTCCTCACAGTTTCTGCGCAGATATTCAGCCAAGAAAAATGCGCAGGCGCGTCCGTGGGGAATACCCTTAAACAGCGTGTAATTATATCCCATAGGATGGCAAAAGCCCGTTCCCGTCATCGCTATCGCTCCACCCGCCATAACCGAGCCGTAAAGCAGATTGCCATAGGTTTCAATGTTTCTGTCACCCATGGAAAACTCCATCAGCGCATTCCACACCGTTGCAACTGCGTTCGTAGCAAGGATATGCGTCATTTTCGTGGATTTAGGTGAAAAATACGACTCAATTCCGTGGCAAAGAGCATCAAGGGCTGTGCTTACCGTCGTTGCATCGGGAAGTGTCGCTATATATTTCGGGTCGCAAAACGCCGTCTTTGGTATAGTATGTTCATTTCCAAAGCTCTTTTTATGCTCTCCGTCCTCCGTAGTCAGCACCGAAACAGGTGTTACTTCACTTCCCGTGCCGCAGGTCGTGCCTATGGCTACTATAGGAAGCGGCTTATTATTCAAGGGCAAATATATCTGCATCGGCTCAATATCGTTTACCGCATACGCCGAAACAGCCTTTGCCGCATCTATGGCGGAGCCTCCGCCTATGCCGATAATAAAATCAGCGCCAAACTCTCTTGCGATCTTTCCGCCCTTATGGCAGACAGCAACGCTCGGATTTTCCATAATTTCATCAAATACGATATACGGCACAGCTTTTTTATCGAGCACCGCCGTAACATCGTCAAGCGCACCCGAAAGCTTTGCGCCCGTCTTACCCGTAACGATAATAGCTTTTTTGCCTAATATTCCATACTGGGCAAAACTTTCCGAAACACATCCCACGCCTGAAATTATTCTTGTGGGGAGAAAAAAATTCATTTCCATAAAAACACCTTATCAAAAATGTTATACAATTATGCCTTTATTTGTGTAAGCATATCATTTTTAACGTCCCAAAGCTTTTGTGAAAGGTCAACGTAATATCTGTGGGGATTTTCAAAACGTGTGACCTCATCCCAAAGACGGGCAACCTCTTCAAGACAATACTCACGAACCTTTTGTATATCGGGAATTTCATACACAAGCTCTCCCTTATCGAAAATACGTACAAGCAGCTCGCGTGCCGTAAAATCCGTAACTACCTTTCGCTTCCATGTAAAGTTGGGGTCAAAAAGCTCATAAGGCTTCGTGTCGTCTATGGTTTCATCGTGCATACATATTACATCAGCAAAAGCTTTCTTTTCCTTTTTGTTATACAATCTATAAAGCTTTTTGAAATGGGGCGTCGTTATCTTTTCAATGTTCTCCGACACCTTTATTCTCGGTGCAATATTTCCTTTTTCATCCTCTACTGCGCAAAGCTTATATACTCCGCCGAAAACAGGCTCGCTCTTCGACGTAATAAGTCTTTCTCCGACTCCGAAGCTGTCTATCTTCGCGCCCTGCGCAATAGCATCTCTGATAATAAATTCATCAAGGGAGTTTGAAACAATTATCTTACAATCGGAAAATCCCGCTTCATCAAGCATCTTTCTCGCTTTAATGGTAAGATACGCAATATCGCCTGAGTCAAGTCTTATACTGTGTGGACGGAATCCTGCAGGAACAACGATCTCGTTAAATACCTTTATGGCGTTTGGTACACCGCTTTTAAGCACATTATACGTGTCCACAAGCAAGCTGCACGATGACGGATAAACCTGCGCGTATGCTTTGAACGCCTCGTATTCATTTTCAAAAAGCTGTATCCAAGAGTGTGCCATTGTTCCGAGTGCAGGAATGTTAAACTCCTCACCCGCTATTGTACATGACGTGCCTGCACAGCCTGCTATATACGCGGCGCGTGCTCCCATTACGGCGCCTTGTATACCCTGCGCTCTGCGTGCGCCGAACTCCATTACAGGTCTGCCTGCCGCGGCGCGTACTATTCTGTTAGCCTTTGTGGCGATAAGTGACTGATGGTTTATGGACAGAAGCACCATCGTTTCAACAAGCTGTGCCTGTATTACGGGACCTCTTACCGTAAGTATGGGCTCTCCGGGGAAAATTACAGTCCCCTCGGGAACAGCCCAAACGTCGCATTCGAATTTGAAATTTCTCAGATACGTGAGAAACTCTTCGGAAAAAAGATTGAATGTACGAAGATACGCAATATCCTCGTCATCAAACCGAAGCTCGCTCATATAGTCTATTATCTGTTCAAGTCCGCATGCAATGGCATATCCTCCGCCGTCGGGAACTTTTCTGTAAAAAACATCGAAATAGACTATTTTATCGCAAAAGCCCTTTTCAAAATATCCGTTGCCCATCGTAAGCTCGTAAAAATCAAAAAGCATGGACATATTATCTATCTTACTTAAAAACTTCATCGTTCATTCCTCCGAATGCTATTTGGCTGTATGCTCCGAAGGAGAAACGCCGTAATAATTTTTAAATGCTTTACTGAAAGAGTGTACGGACTGATAACCAAGTGCTTCAGCCGTTTCAGTTATAGTACAATGATTTTTCAAAAGCATAAGCGATGCCTTTTCAAACCGTCTGCTCGTGTAATACTCCTTTATGGAAACGCCGACTATTCGTGAAAAGATATGGGAAAGGTATGAATAGCTGTAACCAAAATGAGCCGCAATATCGCCAAGCTCACGTATAGTGAGAATATTGGCATCAATATAGCTTATAACATCGTAAACGAGATGTGAGCAGTCACGCGTCGTTCCCGTTGGATTATATTTAGCTGTTTTCAGTTTGGAATATGCTCGCCACGTGTATGCAATTATCTGCTCCATATAAGCGCGGATAATGACCTCGGATAATGGTGAATTGTTGACAAATTCAGCGCAAAGTCCCAAAAACGACTGCTCAAGCTCCGAAATATCAGGCATTACGGGATTTGTAAGCCTGTCAAAAAAGCTTCTTATTTCACGGAAAGTATCGTCAGGGTCGGAAAAACCAAATCCGATATAAAAATATCTGAACGGATCCTCGCTGTCAGCACGGATCTCATGCACCTGTCCCGGAAGATTTACAAAAGTGTCGCCTGCTTTCAGCTCATAGCTTTTTCCGTCAACGATATATACGCCTTTGCCTGATACTATATATGATATCTCATAGCAAAACTGCGTATGGGGCAAGACTACGTTTCCCGGCATGCAGGCAAGATCTCCAACCTGATATAAAACTATTTGGTTGTATGTGGGCGGAAAGCGAAAAACATTGTCAAAATGGAAGCTTCCCGGTGTTTTTGTTTTCATATTCAACAACTCCAATTAGGTATACAGAGTTATTATACCATATAACAAATAAAAAAGCTATATTTTTTTGAATTTTTATTTATATCTTTGCCCTCATTTTTCCTGTGGACATCATTATTTTTTTAAAAACAACAAATTTCTACTATAAAAAGCCATAAATTACTTGCAAAAGCTTCGTAGCTATGTTAAAATTAAAAAGAATTACGGGCAGGTAACTCCGTCCGAAAAGAGAAAGGATTTTGCTATGTACACAATATCTTTGAACGGCAAATGGACAGTTAAAAACGCTTTGACAGGTGAAGTATACGCCGCAACAGTTCCCGGTGATATTCATCATGACCTTCTCGAAGCTAACGTGATCCCCAATCCCTACTATTCCGACAATGCAAATGCTTGCGGATGGGTAACGGAGCAGGATTGGATCTATGAAAAGAAATTTGAAGTTACCGAAGAAATGCTTAAAAACAGACTTTCTTTGGTTTTCGCAGGCATTGATACATATTCCGAGATCTTTGTAAACGGCAAGAGCATCGGAAGCACAGATAATATGTTCCTTCGCTATGCCTATACAATAAACGATTTTGTTTCCGTCGGCGAAAACACTCTTACCATCCGTCTTATTTCCATAAAAGAAGCCGCAAAGCAGTTCCCCGACAAAGGCTATTTCGGATGCTTCAACGTACAGCGTATCTTCATGCGTAAAGCACAGTGCCACTTCTCTTGGGACTGGGCTCCCAACTTCCCCGCTATGGGTATTTGGCAAGGCGTTTCCATTGAAGTTTGCAACGGCTCTGAAATCTCCAAAGTCATGATTCACCCCTACCTTGACGGCAGAGCATCCTTCTTCATTCATATGACAAAAGACTTCGACAACTACCACGTAGATGGCAAGTTCTTGCGCATTAAGGTTTGGGACGGCGAGCAGACAGTTATCAAGACTTTCCCCGTCGAAGGCATTAAGAATGCATACAACCTCTTCATCGAAAACGCAAAGCTTTGGTGGCCTGTTGGTATGGGCGAAGCTCACCTTTACAATTACGAAGTCACCCTCATCGAAGACGGCGTTGAAACATATGCTAAGTCAGGCAGATTCGGTTTCCGTACGGTTGAGCTTGACCAGTCTCCCATTGATGAAGGCAAGTTTGCTTGCCAATTCAAGATAAACGGCGAAAAGGTATTCCTCAAGGGCGCAAACTGGGTTCCCCTTGACATTATGACAGGTGCCATTGCCGAAGAAAAATACAGAAAAGCAATTGATATTGCTCTCGACGCAAATTACAACTGCTTGCGTGTTTGGGGCGGTGGTATATACGAAAAGGATATATTCTTTGACACCTGCGACGAAAAGGGTATGCTCGTTTGGCAGGATTTCCAGCTTGCTTGCGCCGATATTCCCGACGATTATCCCGGATTTGCAGACCGCATGATCGAAGAAGCTGAATATCAGATAAGCAGACTTCAGTGTCATCCCTCCTTCTTCGTAACCACAGGCGGCAACGAAAAGACAGGTGCATTCGGCAAGGCAAAGAGCCGCGGCGACAGACTTGTTTATTACACCCTTCGCGGCCTTTGCGATCATATCGACGGTACAAGACCGTATATGCCGTCCTCTCCCTATTCCTTCACCGACAGCGGTAACGATTTCGGTTCAGGCGACACACATACAAACAGCTATCAGTCCTCTCGCGCTTCCAAGCAGCTTCATGATTTCCGCGAGGTTCTTAAAAATCTCGACGCTTCTCTTGCGTCCGAAGTCGGTCTTCAGGGCTCCTGCCGTGTAGAAGCTCTCAAAAAGTATATTCCCGAAGATAAGCTCTGGCCCGTAAACGATATTTACGACCTTCACTTTACACGCAATCCCTACGACGGTACAGGCACTACCTTCGTTGAACAGCAGATGGAAGCAGCCGAGATACTCTTCGGCAGCTTTGACGGACTTAACGAATTTGTCAAAAAGTCCATGGCTTTGCACAGTGAATTTGTAAAGGCTGACTCTGAATTTCACCGTGCAAGACGCGCTCGCTGCGGCGGTGCAATGTTCTGGATGTTCTCCGACATCTGGCCCAGCGGCACATGGGCGATAGTTGACTACTACCTTATCCCCAAGGCAGCTTACTACGCATCCAAGCGTGCATTCAAGCCAGTAACACCTATCATCACAAAGATCAAGGAAACCGTCGGTCTTTACGTTGTAAACGATACGTTAAGCGACGTCAGCGGCGTTCTTACTCTCAAATATACAGACGTTGACGGCAATATCCACGCTATAAAGACGATCAACGTCACCGCAAGAGCCAACGCTTCCACTTTTGTTGAAGCCTTGGACGGTATGATCGAGTACGGAACACAGCACATTCTCGTTGCTGAATTCGATGCGAACAACGAAAAGACAAAGACCTTCTATTATCCAGACCTTTGGAAGGACGTTCAGTGGAAGGAGCCCGAGCTTGACGTCAAGATCGAGCGTTGCTGCGACAAGTGTGCAACTATCACCATCACAGCTAAATCTGCTTTCGCCCGTATGGTCAATATTCTCACTCCCGATCTTGCTAACACAAGCTTCTCCGACAACTTCTTCGACATGGAAAAGGGCGAAACACGTGTTATCACAGTCAAGGCTGCAGAAGCATTCGATACAGCCGATATCGCTGTAAAGACATGGCTCGACGAATGGGATAGATAAGCGAGGAGAAGTAAAATGAAAATTAACGGTATAGGCATTCTCTCCGAGCAGGAGCAAAAATGCCTCATTCCCCTTGAACAATCGGAAAACGGCTTGTTCACAAGCGGCAAGGACGGCGTAACAGGTATTTATTCCACTCTCGACAAAAAGCTTCAGCTTATTGAGTTCGAGGATAAAACGCTCACTTACGTCAAATCCTCTGCAGGTCATCCTGCTATCTACGAGCTTAAACAGCCCGAATTCCAAGCACCTGCTAAAGCCGTTTTGATGGATCTCGACGGCACCAGCGTCAGAAGCGAAAGCTTTTGGATCTGGATAATTGAGCAGGTTACGCAGTATATGCTGGGCGACAAGAACTTCCGCTTTGAAAGCGAGGACCTTCCCCACGTTTCAGGCTATTCCGTAACGGAGCATCTTTCCTACTGTATCCGTAAATATTCTCCGAAAACACCTCTCGCCGAGGCTGTTGATAAATATTTCGAGATAACGGAATATGAAATGAACGAGATAATGCAAGGACGAGGCAAGCCCGGTGCTTTTACTCCTGCCCCCGACCTTAAGGAATTTTTATATACACTTAAGGACAATGGTGTAAAGATAGGTCTTGTTACATCAGGTCTTTATCAAAAAGCTTGGCCCGAGATACTCAACGCTTTCACAACTCTTGACATGGGTGATCCCGTAGATTTTTACGATGCCATCATTACGGCAGGTACAGCCATCCGCAAAGGTCAGGCAGGCACTTTGGGCGAGATCGAAGCAAAGCCCCATCCGTGGCTTTACGCTGAAACTGCAATGGGACTCGGCGAAAAGGATAAGAGCCGCATAATCGGTATTGAAGACTCTGCCGCCGGTGTAATGTCCATCCGTCTTGCAGGCTATGCCGCACTCGGCGTTGCTGACGGCAACCTCGGACCCAGCGGTATGCTTCCCTTCCTTTACAATAAGCGCGAAAACGAAAGCCTTATGTCGCTCATTTCCATCATTCTCGGACAGTAAAATTTAACATAAAAGGACAGAGATTTTTGAAGTGAACCCCGTTTAGTTCACAAAAAAGAAAAAAGGCGCAAGAAAAGCAGGGAGAGGAAATTACCTCTTCCTGTTTTTCAATCTTGAAGAATTGTAAAAAAGCAACCAATCTTCAACAAGTAGTAGATATTCTTCAAAAGATGTGATATAATTGTTATACAAAGTTTCTTTTTTCAGTATGCTATGGAAGCTCTCAATGGGAGAATCATCGATCGGAGTGCCTTTCCGACTCATGGATATTTGTATCCCGTTGGATTCGCATACGGCTTTGTACTCGAAGGACGTGTATTGAAAACCTTGATCACTGTGAATGATAAGGTTTGATACGTCCTTCGTTTTAGCAATAGCTTGATTTAATGTATCAATAACTAGTTTTATGTCGTTGCGTTTCGATATCTGATACGCAACGATTTTTCTATCATACAGATCAAGAATAGTTGATAGATAAGCTCGCTTGTTGCCGAATATCAGGTATGTAATATCTGTAACCCACACGCGATCGGGTTCACTAACATTAAAATTCCTATTGAGAAGATTAGGTTTAACGTTCTTTTCAATTCTTTGATAAGCAACGTTTGGTCTGATGCGCTTTATATATTCCGGCTTCAAGCCATATTTTTTCATGATTCTTGCCGTCTTTTTGTGATTAAATATTACACCATATTTAATCAACAAGCCTTCACAAATCCTACGATATCCATACGTACCTTTTGATTCATCAAATATTTCTTTAATCAAAAGGTAGTCGTAGTAATCTTTATCTTCTGCTGCACGATATTTGTAGTATGTTCTCTTCGAAATATCCAACACCTCGCACATATTATCGAGAGAATAATTTTCAATGTGCATATTGATAAATATTACTTTTTCTCTCGTTGTGCCTTGAGGAAGGCTTGGTATTTTTTTAGTATTTCATAACGTTCCTTGTAGTCTATATCCTCGTCATTTTTCTTTGGTCTGCCAGAGCTGAATTGACGATGATCTACCAAAATATCTTTTCCTTGCTTTGATTTGTATATCCAGTTTTGTATTGTCTTTTTGGATATTCCATATTCTTCGCTTAATGCTGTTGTTGGAACGTATTCTTCAAAATACTTCCTTAAAATTTCTTCTTTGATTCCTTGTGTGTAGTTCTTAAACTTTTGTCCTTTTGTAGCCATAACAAAAACCTCCTATGGTACCATTATACCATAAGAGGTTTTGTCTTTTTTCTTTTTTGTGAACTAAACGGGGTTCACTTCA